>CANGHE010000030.1 GCA_947453545.1 Flavobacteriia bacterium | reverse complement strand
ATCTTTCTAATTATGGAAACAAAAAAAACTGAAAAAGAGAGTGGAATCGAAATTGAATACGATACCTTAATATTTAAATCTCCTGCTTCTGAATATACTCCCGAACACGAAATTGGAATTGAAAGCATTACAATGGATGAACACTATACACGTATTGATTTTACCTACATTTCTCCAAAAAAATACACCAATGGAAGTTGGGCAAACATCAATCCTGGAACTTACATAAGGCCTTCGGGATCAAGTAAAAAACTCTATATGGTGAAAGCTATTAATATTCCTATTTCACCAAATAAACATTTCTTTCAACGATGCGGACAGGTATTACAATTTACTTTGCTCTTCCCTGCCCTACCTAAATCAGTGACCGAAATTGACATTGTAGAAAAACTAGAAGGTGGAAATTACTTTAACTTTTTTAGAGTTGGACTGACAAAAGGGCAACCTTTATTAATCGATATAAACAATTACTTTAATTAAGATATACTATGCAAAACCTACCAGAACTTGGGGATGTGGTACAAATTAGAAGAAACAAACAAATTTGGGCTGATGAAACAGGTTTTTATATCATTACCAAATTAGAAGATTTGTATCCTGTGGAAATAAAAGCTTTGACAAAATCGAAAACGCATTTTGTTGGAGAAACCATTGCCCACAAAAAATTGAACCAATTTATTTATCCAATGAAAATCAAAGCTTCCAACTTTATCAATAAAGAAAGTTTTAGATGGAACAAAGAATTAGATGCTCTTGAAGCTACAACTATAGTACACTTTATTGGCAACAACCGAGAGTTAGAATTTATAATTGCCGAAGGTAAATTGGTTTCAAATGTAGAGTTTGAATTTCACAACAAATCAACTGGATTAACTAAGGGGCGATTGGCTATTGAGTTACCTCAAAAGAAAACTAGGTATTTGATGGAAACCATTTCCAAACGCATTGAGAAATTGGCAATCAGCTTGCATTTAATTTAAAACTACAGCACCATGAAAAACATCAAAACCATACTAAAATATTACGCTTATGGCTGTTTGGCTTCCTTAATTATGATGGGATTTATTACTATTTACGGGTTATTATACGAATCTTTTTATTCGGATTTCGATTTAGAACTACTCATAAAAACTCCTTTACTAAGTGGACTACCCTTTGGCCTCTTACTTTTTATTGCCAACCAGGTAAACAAACCCTTACAAACAGATAATATTTATATACTATTTGCACTGAGGCTCCTAACCTACTTTTGGCTTGGTTTTGTAGTGAGTTTGATACTGCTTGGCTTTGTTGAATTATACATTTTTGTTTTCAACGAACCCTACGAATATGCTACTCTTGAAAACCTAATTGGTTTTGCCTTACTTCTTGCCATTCCAATTGGATTTCTTGTTTGTATTACTAAAACTTTAATTGATTCCAACTACAATCATAAATCAACTTCTCAAGCATGAAAATAGAAAAGCAATACCTCAAAAACTATATAGTTCACGCCATTAGTATTTTAGATTTAGAAATGCTAAATCAACTACTAAAGCCAATACCTAAAACTATTAAAGACAAAATAGAAATTAACAGTTACCTACATGATTTTGAGGTTGTTTTAAGATGTGAATTAAATGAATTAGACACTCACTTTGAAGTTACCCATGGTAGCTGCAACAGCACCAATGACTATATCTACACATTTACCGCCAACCACAGTCGTAATAATTTCTCAATAAAATTTATTGACTCCGCAAATGGTATGCTTTACATCGAACAATGTAACTCCAATAGCAACTCTAAATCAATTGAAAATTTAGGTTTTAATAGAAAAAATGTTGAAGCGCCTTTTTAGAAAAATGATATACTAGTTACATTATTTAAAATTCATTATTAAATCTACTTAATATACTTTATAAGTTCAGCTTTTTTAGCTTCATATTCTTCATTTGAAATCAAACCTAAGTCTAATTTATCTTTTGCTTTTTTAAGTTCAGTTAAAGCTTCATCACTTGTCATTCCGAAAGATTTTACTTCACCATTCAAAATAGCATTTTCAAAATCTACATTGTAATTTCCCATTCCCGTAGCACTTTTGGCTTTTAACCATATTGTAAATCCAGCTCTTCTTGTACCTGAAATTCTAAACTTCATAATCTCCGCTTTTTGACCACTTACACCAATAGAAAGGGGAACAAGTGGGGTCATAATTCCATCACCAGAGGAAAGAAATGCAAAGGTTTTATTGCTTGAAGGAACTCCAATAGTTATTTTATCTCCAATTTTATAAACTGAACCATCTTTTGCAACATACTCGGCAATGTCTCCATTGTAGGTTGGTCGCTCCTTTGCAGTAGTTATTTCATCAAAAGTTGCCTTTACCGATTCTTGACTAAAACCTGCCAAACTAAACACTAATACTGAACTTAATAATAATTTTCTCATGATATTTAATTTAAATTTTGACAAAGTAATTTTAGTTTTTTGACAACTTGAGTCAATCGTTTGTCTATGTAAATAAAATTGACCTAATTTGTCTAATAAATTCAAAAAATGCACAATCAAAATAAAATTTTAAGGGTACTTCAGCTAATTTCTTTACTAAAAAAGGAGCCAGCAAAGTCTATTAGATTTCTTTCGGGGATTTTAGAAAGTACCGACAGAACGGTATACCGCTATTTAGATTTAATTAAAGAATTGGGATTTGAATTACAACGAGACCAACATAATCGATTTTTAATAATTAATGAAGATAAAGTTGAGTCCTATTCCTTTTCTAATGAAGAAGTTCAATTATTAAAAGAGCTCTTGCTTAGTGTTGGCAAGAATAGCAAACTAAAAGATTCCATATTAAAAAAAATCTATTTTAAATCTGAAATAGCAATTCATGGCAATCACATATTAAAAGCGCATCTAGGAAAAATAGTTGAAAAATTAAGTGATGCAATACAGAATGAAAAAAGGGTAATTCTAAAAGATTATCATTCTGCAAACTCACAAAAGATTTCAGATCGTCTGGTTGAACCTATAACCTTCAGTGACAATTATAATTCTTTAATAGCATTTGAAGTTGAAACAGGTGAAAATAAATATTTTAATATTGAAAGAATAACGGACATAATTGAATTAAATACAAATCAAGAGTTTCAGGAAAAACACAAAAATGACAAACCTGATATTTTTGGTTTTAGTGAATTAAATGGAGAAAAGTTTGATATTGAATTAAGGTTAACTTTAAGAGCTTATCTAATATTAAAGGAAGAATATCCTTTAGTTCAACCTTATGTAAAAAAAGAGCCTAATAAAGAAACCTATCTTTTAAAATGTAGTGTAAATAACCCGAAAGCAATCACAAGATTTATATTGGGATTTCCTAAAGATTTAGAGGTTATTGGTTCGGAAAAATATATAGATTACTTAAATTAGTTGATGTAATGCTTATTAAGCTATATTCTTGCAAAAAAATAAGAAAAAAATTATAAATTAGCGAAAGTTTTGCATCAAATTATTTACCTAGCTTAAAATTATAAAAAGATATGAACGACATTATTTGTCCCAACTGTAAAAAAGCATTTAAAGTAGATGAAGCTGGTTTTGCTGCTATCTTGAAACAAGTACGAGACCATCAATTTGAGGAGGAATTGGAAAAACGCCTTAAACTTGCCGAAATTGAAAAAGAAAGCGCTGTAAAACTAGCGGAAGCATCTATTAAAAATAGATTAAATGAAGATTTAGCAAAAAAAGAAAAAGAAATTTCAGACCTTTTAACTACAAAGAATAATGAAATAGCTCAAATTAAGTCTAAATTAGATAATGCTGAACTTCAAACAAAACTTTCAGTTACTGAAGCAGTAAAATTGATAGAAAAAGAACGTGATACTTTTGCCAATGAAGTTAAGAACAAAGAACTCGAAAAAGTAAATTTGGAAAGTACTTTGAAACAACAATTTACAATGGAGCTTAAGACAAAAGATGATATAATCAAAATGAAGGATGATGAGATTGCAATGCGTAAAGAATTGAAATTGAAATTGTCTACAAAAATGATTGGTGAAACTTTGGAGTTACATTGTGAAACTGAATTTAATAAATTACGTTCTACTGCTTTTCAGAATGCTTATTTTGAAAAGGACAATGATTCAAAATCAGGTACAAAAGGAGATTATATTTACCGGGAAAACGATGAATATGGAAACGAAATTATTTCCATAATGTTTGAAATGAAAAATGAAGCAGATGATACTGCATCAAAAAGAAAAAATGAAGATTTTTTTAAAGCATTGGATAAAAACAGAAACGAAAAAAAATGTGAATATGCTATTTTAGTTTCAACATTAGAATCAGATAGTGAATTATATAATTCAGGCATAGTCGATGTTTCATATAAATTTCCAAAAATGTATGTAATACGCCCTCAGTTTTTCATCCCAATTATCACTTTACTTAGAAATGCAGCATTAAACTCTTTAAAGTATAAAGCAGAACTTGCTGTGGTTAAAAATCAAAATTTGGATATAACTGATTTTGAAGAAAAAATGAATTCTTTTAAAGCAGGTTTTGCTAGAAATTATCAATTAGCTAGTCAAAAATTTTCAGATGCAATTACAGGGATTGATAAAACCATAAAAGAATTAGAAAAAACAAAAGCTGCATTAATGTCTTCAGAAAATAATCTTCGTCTAGCTAATGACAAAGCGGAAGATCTAACTATTAAAAAATTAACTCATGGAAATCCAACTATGAAAGCTAAGTTCGATGAATTGAAAGGTTTAGATTATAAATAAATAAAAATCATGGCGTTTGATTTTTCAGAAATATTAGTTATTGGCGTTTCTACTAGAGCTTTATTTAACCTTGAAGTTGAAAATGATATTTTTCAGACTCAAGGTATTGCTTCTTTTAGAGCCTATCAATTAGAAAAAGAAGAGGAATTATTAGAGCCTGGTACTGCCTTTTATTTAATAAAAAGTTTATTAGAACTTAATGAAATCGCCAACAAGAAAATAGTAGAAGTGGTAGTTATGTCACGTAATAGTCCCGAAACTGGATTTAGAGTTCTAAATTCTATTGACAAGCATAAACTTGAAATCACTAGAGTTGCTTTTACTGGTGGAGAACCATTATCACCTTACATTGAAGCGTATAATATTGATTTATTTTTATCAAAAGATAGTGAAGAAGTACAACGAATTATAGACTCCAAAAAATCGGCTGCAGCATATTTATATGCTCCACCAACTGATTTTAATCCTAAAGATACTCGAGTAAAAATAGCTTTTGATGCCGATGCTGTTTTATTTTCTGAGGAATCAGAATATCGATTTAAAACTGAAGGCTTGGATTCTTTTCAGCAATTTGAAAAAGAAAATGAAAATGAGCCAATGAATGAAGGTCCTTTTGCCAAATTATTAATAAAACTATCGAAAATACAGGAGCATTTTCCGATGGAAATAGAATACTCCCCCTTACGGTTGGCTATTGTAACGGCACGCAATGCCCCCTCCCACAAAAGAGTGATTAAAACCCTCAGAAAATGGGGTGTATACGTAGATGAAGTCTATTTCCTAGGTGGATTAGCCAAGGATAAAATCCTAGAAGCTTTTGGAGCCCATATTTTCTTTGATGACCAAGATACTCATTTACAATCTACCTCTTTAGTAGTCCCTTCTGGCAAAGTCCCTTATGAAACGGATTCTCTATTAGATAAATTACAAAAAAACAATGAACAAACAAGAACTAATCTCTAAAATATCTGAAGTCTAAGGTTTTTCAAAAAACATAAAAATATACTTTTAATTAAATCAATATAAAAAGATTTTAAGCTTTATTTTAGGTTAGCAAATCGGTATTAAATAAATTATGATAAGAAGATTTTTATACAAGAGGTGTGGTGAATATTGGGGTTATATTTTCTTAAATAACATTTATGATAAAAATAATAATTATAGAGGTTGGATTGAAGAAAGTAAGTTTGTTTGGAATGAAAAAGGAAAATATTTAGGCGAACTTATAGATGATCATTATATTTTGAGAAATAAAACTGAAATAAGTTTGAGTTATAAAATACCACCCGAAAATACAGAAGTAAATTTTAAAATAATTATAAAAAAAAATAAGATAGGTAAATTACAAATAAAGGGTTGGACAGATGCCTTAAAATAAAATTTAATTATCGTAGTAATTAATAAAAAAATTAAAATGAATAAACAGGATCTTATTTCAAAAATAAAATCTCTTGATGAAATCTCACAAGATGAGCGTGCCTATTTAATAAACCTTGTAAATACTAAAAAGAAATACGGTCTAGTTTGGGAAGATAAATTAGAAAATGTTGAAGAACAATTGCGTGATAATCTCCCAGTTTTAAGAGAGGTTAAGGAGAGAGCGATTATAAGTGGTGAAGATAACCCAAATCATATTTTGATAGAAGGTGACAATCTGCATGCATTGACAGCATTAACCTTTACACATGAGGGAAAAATTGATTTAATTTACATCGATCCGCCTTACAATACTGGTAATAAGGATTTTAAATATAATGATAATTTTGTCGATAAAGATGATACCTACCGTCATAGTAAATGGTTGTCATTTATCGATAAGCGCTTGAGAATAGCTAAAAAATTACTAAGTGATAAAGGAGTAATTTTAATTTCAATTGACGATAACGAGGTGTTTCAATTGAAACTATTATGTGATGAAATATTTATTAATAATTATATTTCTTGTTTACCAAGAATTACAAAATCATCTGGAAAGACTACTAATAAAATAGCAATCAATCATGATTATTTACTAATATATTCAAAAAATAAAAGCGAAGCAATTATTGAAGGATTAGAACATAACGACACTGGTTTTAAAAATTCGGATGAACATATAAATGAAAGAGGTCTTTATAAATTAAATCAAACTTTAGATTACGATAGCCTTCAATATAGTGCAGGACTTGATTATGAAATTGAATTAGAGGATAAGAAGTTGTATCCAGGTACTAGTTATGAAAAATTTATAGATAGAAAAAATGGAAATTATAACAGAGCAGATTGGGCATGGAGATGGAGCAAAGATTTATTTGAATTTGGATTAAAAAATGATTTTGTAGTTTTAAAGAATTCAAAAAATGGATGTCGCATTTATACAAAAACATATTTGAATGCTAAAATTGAAAAGCATCCAAATAATGGATATTATATAGAATATTTTGATAGAAAGAAACCTTTAACAAGTTTGGATTTTACTGATAATATTTACTCTAATGATAATGCAAAAAAAGAGTTAGATAACATAATTAAGCAATCTATATTTGACTATCCGAAGCCTACTTCAATTGTAAAGACATTTTTAAAAACTAATCCAAATAAAAACTTAACAATACTTGATTTTTTTGCAGGTTCAGGAACAACAATGAATGCGGTTATAGAACATAATGCTTCAGATGATGGAAAAAGAAAATGTATCTTAATTACCAATAATGAAAATAACATTTGTGAAGAGGTTACTTATGAAAGAAATAAAAGAGTAATTCAAGGTTATCCTAATGCTAAAGGAATTGCGGTTGCAGGATTGGAAAACAACAATTTGCGGTATTTTAAGAGTGAGTATGTAAGTCGCACCAAATCATTAAAAAACAAAAAAGAACTCACAAGATTAGCTACGGAGTTGTTGTGCATTAAAGAAGATTGTTACACACCAGCTCAGTCATTGCCTGGAACGAAGCAATCTCAAATAGAAATTTTTGCAGATGCTAAATCACAAATGGTCGTTATTTATGATGATTTATTTATAGAAGACAGTATCGAAATCATTAAGCAACTCAATACCGAAAAGACAAATAATAATCGTATAAAAGTATATGTATTCAGCAATGGTCAATACCCTTATACCGAAGATTTTGAAGAAGTAGCTCATTTTGTAGAACTATGTGCTTTGCCCGATGCAATCTACAAAGCCTACCAAAATGTATTGCCAAAAACCAAGCGAGAAATTGTACCAACATTAGATGATGATGAGGCAACTGATGAAAATTTGTTTAATCAATCCAACTCTTAACGCAAAATGATACTATTAAAAAAATACCAAGACGAAGCAGTTAATGATCTTTCGGAGAAATTATACAAGTTATTAAAAAAGCCAAATGCACGTCATAACTTAATTTTTAAAGCTCCAACAGGTGCTGGTAAAACCATAATGATGGCAGCGTTTCTTAATAGAATTTGCGAAGAATTACCAGAGCGTTACGAGCTTGAAAAACGCAAAGCAGCTTTTATTTGGATCGCTCCAAACAAACTATACATTCAAAGTTACAATGCCTTAAAAGGGTATTTTGCAGAAATGCGTTCTATAAAACCTATTTTCTTTGAGGATGTTTATGATAATGAATTGCAACCAAACGAAGTGTTATTTGTCAATTGGGAAAGTATCAACAAAGAAAAAAACACAATGATCAAGGAAAATGAAACCAATAAAAATTTATACAGTTTCATTAATAAAGCCAAACTAAACGATACAGAAATCATAGTAATTATTGATGAAGAACATATGTTTGCCAATACAAAAACAGCCAAAAGAGCCAATGAAGTATTGCAAAAAATATATCCAAAAGTTGAAATTAGAGTTTCTGCTACACCAACCACAAATAGTGATTATAGAACTTTGGTAGAACGCCAAGATGTAATTGCCGAAGAAATGATAAAAGAAGGCATTATTCTAAATCCTGCATTAGATACCATTGTACAACAAGGTCGCTCATTAGAAGAAATTTTATTAGAACAAGCGTTAGCAAAAAGAGAAGAATTACGCCAAGCGTATGAAAGTTTAGGAGTTAAAATAAATCCGCTTTTACTAATACAATTACCAAACGATACTAGCGATAACAATACAGCCGATGATGAAAAATACATTGATGTAGTATTGCAGAATTTAGAGGTTAAATACAATATTACTATCAATAATAATAAACTGGCAGTTTGGTTATCAGGCAGAAAAGACAATGTAGAGGATATTGAAAAACCCGACAATATGGTCGAAGTCTTACTATTCAAACAAGCCATAGCATTAGGTTGGGATTGTCCAAGAGCAGGAGTATTATTAATTTTCAGGGAATTAAAAAGCACTACATTCACAATTCAAACCGTAGGTAGAATTTTGCGTATGCCGGAACAAAGACATTATCCAAATCCGTTACTAAACCAAGGATATGTTTTTACCAATTTAAGCAAAAATCAAATCGAAATCGTAAAAGACGATATGAGTTATATCACAATGAACAAAGCACGTAGAATAGAAGATTATGTGCCAGTTCATTTGAATTCTACTTATATCAATACTAGAATAGTTCGTAATCGTTTAGGAGCTCAATTTAGAAAAGCATTATATGAAATAGCAGAATTAAATTGGGAATTAAAAAGAGAAATGGGTTCAGACCACTTTTTCGAAACAAATAAACAATTACTCAAAAAACGTTTCATAAACACAGATATAAATACTATTGAAATTGTTATACCAGAAAATGTAATATTAACTGGCGAAGAGCAAACAAAATTAGTTACTGAAACGGCACGTTTTGCTAAAACTCCAAGTGAATTGGCACGATTATTCAAAGATTTTTGTAGAGCATTAACAGCACCGTATGCAGCAGTAGATAGTACGCCTGTTTTAGAAGGTGGTATGAAATATTTCTTTGAAGATTACTTTGGTATTATTGAATATGATGCTATTAAAATAATGTTGTATGACCAAAACCAAGCCATCTTTATTGAGTTAATTGAAAAGGCAAAAGAGCGTTATCAGGAAATGCAAGAAGAAAAGGCAAATAAGGCTACAAAAGATATTCAAAATTACGAATGGGAAGTACCAATTGAAAGAATTTACAATGAATTATACGAAGAAAAAGAAGCAGTACAAAGACACGCTTTGGAACCATTTTATGAATACAACAGAGCATCAAAACCCGAAGTTAAGTTTGCAGAGTTTTTAGAAGAAAATAAAGAATATCTTCATTGGTGGTACAAAAATGGAGAAAAAGCCAAAGAGCATTTTGCAGTTCCTTACATTGATTATTTGGGCAAACAAAGTCTTTTTTATGTTGATTTTGTGATATTGAGTAAATCGAATGTTACTTGTTTATTCGACACTAAAACAGCAGGAAGTGATCCTGCAAATGCACATTTAAAACACAATGCTTTATTAGATTTTATCGCAGTTAGAAATAGCAAAGGATTAAAAACTATTGGAGGAATTTTAATTGAAAAATCGCCTAATAATATATCAACTTGGTGGTATTGCAACAATAAAATTACCAATACAAAAGATACAACAGGTTGGGATATGTTTAAACCTGCGGAATAAAACGAATTTTAAAAAAGTAGTAATAATATGGACACTGGTGAAATACTTATTTATCAAAACCAAGAGGGTAATATCAAAATTGATGTTCGCTTAGAGGAAGAAACAGTTTGGTTAACCCAGGATCAAATGGCGGTACTTTTTGGTAAAGCAAAGTCAACAATCAATGAGCATATCAAAAATATTTTTGAAGAAGGAGAGCTTAACGAAGCAACATCTTTACACAAATTCGGAATTTCCGAATTTCAGCAAAAAGCACCTAATTATTACAATCTTGATGTTGTCATTTCTGTTGGCTATAGAGTAAAGTCAATACAAGGAACACAGTTTAGAATATGGGCTACACAACGACTAAAAGAGTATATTGTTAAAGGATTTACATTGAATGATGAGCGTTTCAAATCGGGTAATTCAATGAATTATTTTAATGAATTACAAAGCCGTATTCGTGAAATTCGCTTATCTGAAAAATTCTTTTATCAAAAAATAAAAGACATTTACACGACAAGTATTGATTATGATCCCAAAGACGAAAAAACAATAGCGTTTTTCAAAGTAGTACAAAATAAATTGCTTTGGGCAATCTCTCAAAACACGGCAGCTGAGTTAGTATATCGAAGAGTAGATGCCAGTTTGCCATTAATGGGGATGCTTTCTTATGATAAGGCAGCAGCAAAATCGGTAACTAAGCAAGAAGTTAGTATTGCTAAAAATTACCTTGATGAAAACGAAATGAAATTACTTGGACTATTAGTGGAGCAATATTTGGCATTTGCCGAAACTATGGCACAACAACAAACTCCTATGTATATGAAAGATTGGATTGCAAGATTAGACGGCATTTTGCAACTCAATGGAAGAGAATTACTAACACACGCTGGTAAAATAAGTCACGATAGAGCTTTAAAAAAATCAGCAACCGAGTTTGAAAAATACAAACTAAAACAAGCTGCTATTGAAAAAGAGCAAAGTCTAAAGGAAATTGAAGAAGATATCAAACGATTAAAAAAATAAAGTTATGATAAACAAAGGGCTAGACACAACATTCATACATTTTGGTATTCGTAAAGACGATATGGAAATCATCAAAAATCTCTGTGAAGAACAAGGATTAGGCTTTGAATGGTTAGAAGACAACATACTAAAAGAGTTCCACAATCTTAAAATCAATAACGAAGATATTGACAGCAAAAAGATTGAAAAAATTATCGAAAAAGCTTTAAACAAAATATAAGTACTATGCTCATTACCAAAATAATTGCCAAAAACTTTAAAACCTATCGAGAACTAGACTTGGACTTAACCGTAAATGAAGAGCAACCAATTATACTAATTGGTGGAGAAAATGGTGGTGGTAAAACTACCTTATTTCAAGCCATTTATAGTGCGTTGTATGGTTTAAAAGTAAAAGATGAACAACACTTTAACAAACTGCAAAATGCCGGAGAAAGGGCTAAAAGTTCTGGTAATAGTAGCAACAAAATTGAGTTAGAAATTCACTTCACAGGTAAAGTGCTGCACAATGATTACAAATACATAATCAAAAGATTGTATACTCTAAATGCACAAAATAATCCAGTTGAAGCGGTAATGCTTAATCTTAACGGTGATGTTTTTAATTATGGAACGGCTACGCCACACGCTGAAAGAGTAAAGAAAGAAGCCGAAGTAAATAAAATTATCAAAGCCAATCTCCCACAAGAATTAAGTAAATATTTCCTTTTTGATGCAATGGAAGCGGGTAATTTGTTAAAGGACGAATACCTTAATCGTGTCATCAAAGAGAATATTGAAAACGTGATGGGTTTCAATAAGTATATTCAATTAGGCAATGCAACCAATACACTAACGCAAGAATACATTGCGCAAAGTATTGAAATTGAAGAAGAAAGAACACAATACAAAAACCTTTTAGAAGAACATAAAAAATACCTAGACTTAATTGATGCTACTAAAGTGCAATACGATAGAAGTTTAAGTTATGCTATGGCTCAAAAGGATTTCTACGAAAGTGCCAAAGAAGGTAAAAATCTTCAAACAAATATCAAAGAGCAAATTCAAATTGTAGAAAGAAAGATTGATGATATTCTAAACAAGGAAATTCTATTCATAGACCAATCAGAAAAATTCCTTAATGATATTGAAATTCAAGTTTTCATTCCGAAGCTCATTACAATTGTTCAAAACGAAATTGAATTAATACTTTCGGAGAGAAGTCAACAAAATAATAGCGATTTTATAGAGCCGGAACACATTAATAAAGTTTCAGACAAAGTATTGGAGTTTTTAAAAGAATACAATTTAATTAAAGGCGAACTAACAGCCGAACAGAAAATAAAACTAGCTGAATATATCATAAAAAAGTCAGGTCAAAACAAAAATGATACGGAATATGATTTTATTGATAAAAATGATATAACTCATTTTGAACAATTGTTAGGTTGGTCAAGCATCAATCAATACAACATATTGGAGCAGCAAAAAAGCAGTTTAGAAAAAGAAATAGCTTCGCTACCTAATTTGAAAATTCAATTATTGGACTTAAGAAAAAATGATATGGGTGGTGGTGAAGAAATTATCCAAAGCTATGATGCCAACGAATTAAAAATAAAAGAATACAAAGACGCTATCAAAAATTACCAATCTGAAATAGAGCGTTTAGATACCAAAATTAAAAGATTTGATTTATCAGATGAAGAAGTACCAAATCCTAAATTAGAAGTACTGAAAAAATTAGGGCCATTATTTTCAAATATTTCCAATGCGTTGTTAAAAAACAAAAAAGCACGTATTGAAGAGGCAATGAAAAACGATTTAAATACAACTTTAGTAGTTTATGAAAATCAGATTGATCGTGTGGTATTGTCAGAGGATTTAAGTAATCTTTCATTCAAAATTTATCACAAAGCTGGAAATGAAATATATCTTGATGAATTAAATGCAGCTTCAAAACAAATAATAATCCAGGTACTTTTAAAATCATTGCATTATTTCGGAGATTACAATCCTCCTGTAATGATTGACACCGTTTTTGGATATTTAGACGAAAGTAGTCGAGCTTCATTACTCGAAAATTACTTTCCTAAATTATCTCATCAAACCATTTTATTGAGTACAGATAGTGAAATAAGAAAGTCTATTGATTTGAGTAAAATCGAAAATTTCATTTCAAAAAAATTCACACTCGTTAGAGACAAGGAAAATCAATTAACAGAAGTAGTTGAAGGCTATTTTCCTAATTAATTTTAAGTAGTTATGGCAGCAATAGAAACAGGATTACGACAAGCCGAAGCATTAAATTCAAAAATGAATGACTTGCGAGAACGTTTGGAAAAACATATCAATTTAAAAAACTATACCGATAATCATAAAAATGTAAGTCCAAAAGGAAATGCAAAACTGATGCGTATTTGTTTGATTGCAGGATTATCAGATAATGAGAAAAGAAAAAAAGAAGAACTGAATATTCAAATGTCGTCTAACAGTATTCATCCAACACTTTTTACGGTTCACAATCTAAATGGTATGTTATCGTCTATGATAAAGTTGAGGTACCACGATTTAGAAATAAATTGGGAAGATAACATTACAAAAAGCAAAGTGGTTAATGCGGAGATTTTCAGAGGTTTTGATATACTAATGAAAGGCGATACGTTACACGAATGGTTAAAAGTAAGTACAACAGCTTCTATAAAAGCAGGACAAATACCATTTTTAAACCTAAATATTGGTAATTATGATGGAGATATTAATGCTTATTTAGATATGAATAGCAAAAATGTAACCAACACTCAAATTCTTATTGCAGGTTCAACAGGTTCAGGAAAATCAAACCTTTTAGCAGTATTAATGAACGAAATGCGTTCCTTATCAGTTGAAAGTAATTATCCTGTAAATTTCCTTTTCTTCGATTACAAAGGAGAGTTTTCAGACATTGCCAATAATGATTGGTTGCAACATTTTGAAGTAAACCGTTCGGCTATTTTAGATCCAATGGTAGAACCTTTACCATTTACTCCATTCAAAGATTTTGTAGGCAAAACACAAAACGAAATCAATTTATATTCAACAGAACTAGCAAATGCGCTACTATCAATAGACAAAGCCAATATAAGTGCAAATATGAGTAATCGCTTGTCAGAAGCTATCATAAATGCGTATAAAGACACTAAAGGAAAGTCAATCAACTTCACAACAATAATAGAAAACTACACTGATTTACAACCACAAAACGAACGTGAGAAAGTGGATAGCGTAAAATCTGTTTTAAGTCAATTAGAACGTGCTAATCTATTTTTAAACGATGATAAAATTGATTTAATTGGAAATAGTTTTATTGTGAAAATGGACAAATTCCCAAAAGAAGGTCCAATCGGAAAAGCAATAGTATATTTCATCGTATCAAAACTAAACTCCATCTACGAAAATCTTCCAGTTCAAGCCAATGACAAAGAAAAAGTAGAATTAAGACACTTCACTATTATTGATGAAGCCCATTATATGTTAGGATTTGACAACAAACCACTTCGTGATTTGATTGCCGTAGGTCGTAACAAAGGAATGAGTATAATTTTGGCAACACAAAATATGGATGCCTACAAAAGCAAACATTTTGATTTCTATGCCAATGCACAATATCCACTAATAATGAAGCAGCAATCCATAAACGATGCAGTACTAAAAGATATGTATGGAGTAGCAGGAAGTGATTTAGTAGAAATAAAACAAGCCATTGCAGGACTTCAAAAAGGGGAATTAATCATCAAAAACAACGAAGCTATTATACTAGGTTTTGGTAAGAAGTTCAAGAAAATAATGGTTAGGCATTTGATATAGATAATATACTTTAGATACAATTGAACATTAATAATTATTGATTATGATGATAAAACAATTTAAAGAAATAGATGATTTTTTTAAAAAAGATAAGTTTTCAGACAAAGAACTTATTGATTTAAAAAAATCAATATCATCTAATTATAAAGATTTAAGTGCTGTTAAATTAGCGTATTCAATTATTGAACTTCAAATATTAAAATTTGAAATGATATTAAATGAAGAGCCATTTATAAAAAAACCAATAAAACAGAAAACACAAGATACTTTATTAAGCAAGAAAACACCTTCTAAAAAACAACCTAAAACTAAAAAAACAAAATTAGTAGGTACAGAAGGTATGAATGTAGATGAAATAGTAGAATATCTAAAAGGTAAAAATATATTAAAAATTATTAATGAAATCACAGAAACAGAGGGTAAGGAATTTTTGTTAACTATTTTGAGAGCAAAAGGTATTTATAAAGGTAGTATAGGAGTAATATTATCACCTGAGGAATATGACGAAATAAAAGGAACATTAAAAATCATCTTAAATACTAATCAAAAAAGGGATACTACTTTACGAATTAAAACAGGTAATAAAATCAAGTTAAATAGGTCTATTTCGAAATCTAATACAGTTTACGATAAGATAAAAACAATGAATGGTCCAGGTAAGATAATTTATATTAGATCAAAATAAATTCAAACTATAAGAATAATAAAAGGTAATTAAAAAAAAATATTATGAATTTTATACAAGAGACACAACCATTTGAAGTTTTAAAACAATACTTTATTCCTGCAATTTACCACAGGATACTGGAAGGAAGAAAAAAGGTATATCAGCTATCTATTTCTTTAGAAGGAATAGAAAAGGTGATTAAAAAATCAATTAAACCTTTCGAGCACACAAGTTATAATAAAGTTATTGCTGGCGCTGTCAAGAGAATGGAAAAACTATTTACGCCTGAACAGCTAAATTTGGAAGTTATTATATACAAAAAGCCTAATTTAAATCAACTTGATTTGTCTTTTGAACTTGTAAATAAAGAGTTTTTTAAAATAGGCAGTGAAGAATATTATGCCTCAATTATGGTTGAATACAGTTACTCTAAAATGAATGTTGTAACCTATTACCCGATAATTTACAGACAAACTTGTTTAAATGGACAAGTTGCAATAATGTCAAAAAATTTCAAAGAAGTAATAGCAACAAATAAAATTTTTGATATTGGTTGTGATTGGTCAAAATGTACATTTGAATCTTATCAAAGAAAATTAACCAATTATTTTGAAATTTTACAGGATAATTTACAAGGCGGTTTATTTGATGAAGTAGATTTTAATTTATTCGAAATTAATGCAATTCGTCAAATGGAGCAAGTCCTTAAAATTAAATCTAACAAATCAGAAATTGATAATAATTTTGATAATATCAATCATCCTCAAAGATTTTTTAGAAGAAATGTTGAAATGCTTGGACGAAATCAATTTGCAGTTTGGAACGCTATTACAGACTTTGCTTCAAGAGAAAGAGATATTCAAAAACGTAATACAATGTTTCTTAATGCGGGTAAGTTTTTATCTAATGAAGTTGAAAAGATGTTGAATAAACAAAAAAAGGATTGGTCGGATAACCTTATTTGGGGAGAAGTTCTAAAAATAGCAAAAAAATAATTTTTTGATTTAAAATTGAATAAGAATGGCTACATTATTTAAAGAGGTAAATTACAACCTTACTACATTAATTCAGCAAATAGATTTAGGGGTAATTGGACTGCCAGATATTCAACGTCCATTTGTATGGAAAGATACTAAAGTTAGAGACCTTTTTGATAGTATGTATAAAGGTTATCCTGTGGGTTATTTTTTATTTTGGGCAAATGCAAATATAGAAGGAACAAAAGGGATAGGTACAGCATCTAAACAAAAACATCCAACCCTGTTAATTGTTGATGGGCAGCAACGATTAACTTCATTGTATGCTGTAGTTAAAGGCCAAGAAGTGATTAGAGAAAATTATGAAAAAGCAAATATTGTTATTGCATTTAATCCATTAGAAGAAAAATTTGAAATACCTGATGCTTCTATAAAAAGAAATCCAAGATATTTTCAAAATATCTCAGAATTATGGAAAGATGATGCAGATTTATTTGAAATCACAGACCAATTTATTGATCGATTAAAACAAAGTGTTGAGATATCAGCAGATGAAGTAAAAAAAATTAGAAAGGCGTTTAACAATCTAACTAATCTTGAGGGATACCCATTTTCTGCATTAGAACTTTCGGCAGAAATTAATGAAGAGCAAGTTGCCGATGTTTTTGTAAGAATTAATTCTCAGGGTAAAAAATTGAACCAGGCAGATTTTATTCTAACATTAATGTCTGTTTTTTGGGAAGATGGAAGAAAAGATTTAGAAGAATTTTGTCGATTGTGCAGAGTTCCCAGTAAGGAAAGTGCATCACCGTTTAATTATTTAATTGACCCGAATCCAGACCAAATGTTACGTGTTTCTGTTGGCTTAGCTTTTAGAAGAGCAAGACTTCAATATGTTTATAGTATTTTACGAGGAAAAGACTTGGAATCAGGAGATTTTAGTATTGAAAGAAGAGAAAAGCAATTTCAAAATCTTCAATTTGCACAGTCAAAAGTATTAAATATTATAAACTGGCATGAGTTCATCAAATCAATTAAACAGGCTGGATTTGCTAGACATGATTATATAAGTTCAGATAATAATTTACTTTATGCCTACATATTCTTTTTAATAGGAAGAGAAGATATTAAAATGGACTTGTATGATTTAAAAAAACTGATTGCAAAGTGGTTTTTCATGTGTTCGATTACTGGAAGATATACTGGATCACCCGAAACTGCAATGGAAAGTGATTTAGCTCGACTGCGTGGAATCGATTCGCCAGATCAGTTTAAAAGAGTATTAAATGATATTATTGATGGTCAGTTGACAAATGATTTTTGGTTTATTACATTACCAATGGATTTAGCTACATCTTCTTCTACATCGCCATCGCTTTACGCATATTATGCTGCTCAATATATTATTGGAGCAAATGGGCTATTCAGTAAGTTAAAAATTTCTGATTTACTACAAGAAGGACTTAGAAGCAAAAAATCGGCTTTAGAAAGACATCATTTATTTCCAAAAGCCTGGCTTGAAAGAAATGGTGTTTCAGACCAAACTCAACGAAATCAAATTGCAAACTATGCACTAATAGAGTGGAATGACAATATTAATATTTCAGATACACAACCCTCTCAATATTTGCCAAATTATTTAAGTAGATTGTCAGATGAAGATAAGAAAAAAATGTACTATTGGCATGCTTTATCTGAAAACTGGGAGCAAATGAATTATTTTGAATTTTTAATTGATAGAAGAAAAAGAATTGCACAAGTAGTAAAGGATGCCTATGAAACAATAAGTAAATAAAAAAAAGATATAATGTTACTTCAAATTTTAAATAATAATTATTGAATTATTTTAAATGTAAAAGTTGGACAAGTTGAAAATAAAATATTGAATATTATTTTAGATAAATATTTTTTTTGGAACCTTTATATTTTTATAAATACATTAAAAAATAAATAATTTATGAGAGGAAAATTTGCTTTAGAATGGTATAAAAAAGGAGAAATACTTTTAACTAATTATGAAGGAAATAGTGATTCTGGTTTACTTTTCGAATCCTATATTTATTTGTGGATATCGTTATCGGTTGCTGCTAAAGAATATTGCGCATGTGATGGAAAAAAATTTTCTACTTATAAAAATGAAACAAGTACGGATAAGGATGAAATCCTTTATTGGGCAAAAGTCAGAAACAAGAAAATACTAGAGATTTTAAAAAATCATGAACAAGATATTTTAGAACTATGCTCCAGAGTTGGAAGTGAAACAGCATCACCAATTATGGATGTTAATGGTGATAAAATCATAGAATTCCACAATGATTTTATTTCGTATTGGGAAGACCAGAATAAACACAAAGAATTTGGAATTGTTAAAACCTTTATTTTAATTTTGAATAGAGTGAGAAATAATTTATTCCATGGTGGTAAGAATTTTTCAGTTGAATCTGATTGTGAAATTTTAAGGTTAACTTGTCCTATACTAAAAGGGATTACATCAGAATGTATTAATACAATTAGATAATAAATATGTATTAAATAAATTTAATGAGAACTATTAAATGAGAAAAATTAAATTTAAGGATAAATCAACCAATCAGTACCAAACTTATATTGATATTGGTGCATGTGAGAAACATTATGACTTTCTTCCTTTATATGAAGAGTTGGTAATAACATATTATAATTGGTATTTGGATTTTATTAAATATCCTTTAGGTGTTCAAATGTTGACTTTACATTATTATCTCCTTCAATTCAATTCAGACGGTTTTATACCAGAAACACTTTATAAGAAAATAATAGAAAACATAGATATTTTAAATAGATTTAATAAGACTTGGTTTGAAGAAGATGCTCCATTTTTTAAAGGTTTAGATTTGAATTGGGAAGGTATTAATGATGAGATTACCCAAAAAATTGAAAATAAGGAAAGTGTTATATCAGAAGTTTACTTTAAGGACGGTTCTTCATTATGTTTTTTAGATGAAAATGATACAATACAATCATTTTATGTTAAAGAAATTGAATACGAAAAATTAAAACAAGAATTTTTTGCGATTTTGGAGACATTAAAATAAATAACAATAATGAATATTAAAAACAAAGAAGGAGATTTTTTAGAACATATTTATACATCTCACGATAGATTTCTTGAAGATTCAGACCATTATATTTCGGAGAATTTTTGTTTTAGTATTTCGGTTGATGACACTATTGACTTATTAGATTGTGTTTGTGGTCATTTGCTTTATTGGCACTATAAAACCTATAGTGATGACTCTCAATCCAAATTAATATATGATGGGCTTTTTAAGCAGAATGAAATACTTCAACGATTAATAAAAATTGGGGATTCAACCCCTGAATTAGTAATTTATGAATTTAATGGGATATCATTATATTATAGTTTCAATGAAGATGATATTGAGTTTGTTCCTAATTTGGATACTTTTTTTGTAATGCTTGAAGAAAATTCAAAATTTAATTTTACAAAAGAAGAATTTTTGGAAATGGGAGGTGAAATTACTTTACCCGTAGATGAAGAAGATGAAGTATGTATTGAATTTTTATGGTCTTCGAATGTCTACTTTTTTATGAAAAATGAAGATTTTATTAAAATGAATGACTACCTATACAAATGTATATTAGAGTTAAATAATATTTATTTATCATTGGAAATGAAGGTTATTGATATTAAAAATTAATAAAAATGGTTAATATTAATTAAAAGAATAAAAATGATTTAAGTGAATACAAATTAGAGTTTACCGATTCGAGATATAATACAAATTAAAAATTACATCTAATAAAATATGCAGCCTATAGTTATTAAAATAGAAAAAAAAGATTACACTTCAATTGGTACCTACTTAGATAATAATAGTGGTATTTTTTATTATTTGCCTGAACAATCCGTTGATAATTGGATTCAATTTTTTGAATCGCAGGAACCTATTATAATACTTTGGTTATTAAGTGGGATTTATTATTTAGAAATAGATTCTGAATTTGAAAAATCAATAATTGAATCAGGAGGTGACCAATTAATTTTGTTTTTAAAAAAATATTGTCCAGAAAATATTTTAGATGAGATTTTTACTGATTTTATCTTTGGAGGTTATTCAAATTATGGAGAAGAAGAGTTTCCGGAAATTTATTATAAAGGTAAATTAGTTGAGCATGAAGACTTTGAATTTTCTACACATGTTTTTATTGAAACAAATAATTATGAGAAATTCATAGAGGAATTGAACAATATAATCAACTTAATTAAAAAGAAGTTAATATAATTTATTTAATGGACAAAAAATAAAAATATTATTTATCTAACTCACGTCGATGGAAAAAATCAATGACACAAAAGTTAGTATTCAAAGCAAGCTTGATTAACAGATATTATGATAGACTTTACATCAATTAAATTATACAAAGATGAACTGCTTAGAGATTATCAATTAGAAAATAAATTGAAAATTTACGAGCATTTGGAGGTATTCCAAAGTGTAATGCTTCAAATGCCAACAGGAACCGGTAAGACACGATTATTTGTATCCATTGTAAAGGATATACATAATTTGGGTATCAAAGATGTTTTTATTAAAACAATGAAAGAAAAATTAAATCAATAATTACTAAATTATGAATAGCATCAATTCGTCGAACGATAAAAAAGAACATCTCATTATTACAGCTGATCTAAAATTGGCTCCAATTGAAGTAAATAACAAATACATAGTGCTTACTGGAGAAGTTTTTAAATATAAAAACAGTGAAGCAGAGAAAAAAATTAAACTACATTTTGAATATGATTTATATCTTGACATCCTATTGGACATAAAAAAATACAAAAGAAGAAAGTATTTATACTATACAACAACAACATATAATAAATTTAGTGAAATTTCTAATGATTGGTATTGCAATGAAGGTATTGTTGGAGCTTATTCTAATAATGAAAATAAATATAAGATAATTAAGGAAATAAATTAATATTATTTTACTAAAAACAAATTTTCTATATATTTGCAAAGTATTTCGAACCCATTAAGGGTACCAACCGAGTGAAGTCACCACGGTGGTAAAACAATACGGGCCCGTCCGGTCAAAAAAAACGTTAGTTTACCCAGACACCTATTTATCGAAATACAAATAAGAATTTTTAACCCAAACTTATTTGTATGAAAAAAACATTTCAGATTATCCTAAAAAAAGGCAGTAGAATTAATTTTGATGCCGTTGAAAAATTCACCACTGATACCAATGTTAAAGTGAGTGATTTTTTTGAAAACGAAACACAATGTCTATTTTTAAACATTGAACACAACCAGTTAAACACGATTCTAGATTTAACTAATGTTGCCCCCTACACCATTTTGTATTATCACGAAAGTTACAACTTCCAAGCGGCAGCATT
>CANGHE010000029.1 GCA_947453545.1 Flavobacteriia bacterium | reverse complement strand
TGAGCAGTTACAGCTAGTAGTAGCCGAACCAGTTTATGTAACACCAGATACACCCTGGGAGGATGTATGGGGACTTCCAGCGTATACCCCAATAAGTATGCGTGATTATCACTGGAGTTGGTATAAAAAACGCCCATCTGTACCAGTGTCTACCTACAAACAGGAGATTGGAGATAAGAGGTATGAGTTAGCGAATCATTTAGGAAATGTCCATGTAGTAGTTAGTGATAAAAAATTAGCCATTGACAACAATAATGATGGAATTATTGATGGATATATCAGTAATTTAGTGTCCGCAAATGATTATTTCGCTCATGGGTCTATAAAGATGGGAAGAAGTTTTAATAGTTCGAGTTATCTTTATTCCTTTAATGGAAAATTAAAAGATGACGAAATAAAAGGGGAAGGCAATAGCTATGATTTTGGTGCTAGGATATTTGATTCAAGATTAGGTAGATGGATGAGTAGAGACCCGCTGGCGAATAAATATCCAGATTTAAGTCCTTATAATTTCACTTCAAATAGTCCTATTTCAGCAATTGACCCCGATGGAAAGTTAATCATTTTTGTCAATGGTTATAGACTAGCATATCCAGTTGAAAATATTCATCGGGAAATAACCAGAGATGATAAAGTTTTTAAAGGAGATAAATTGGGTTACTGGGGAGGTATGGATGAAAAGTTTAAAAAAGCTATAGGAGACCATAATTCTATCTATGCAGATGGTGATGCACCGACTTTAACAAAAGGAAACCAGACTGGATTTGATGCACGAGTCGAACACGGTAGGCAAGCTGGTTTAGATTTAATCGCTAAAATTAATTCTGGTGAGGTTGTATTAAAGAAAGATGATAATGGAAAAATAATTGAATCAATCAAAGTTGTATCTCACAGTATGGGTTATGCTTATTCTTTAGGAATGATTAAAGAATTAAAAGCAGCTGGATTAAATGTAGAGGTTCAATATAACTTAGCTCCAGAAAATCCAACTGGCGGAAATATACCATCTAATGTTAAACGTTCAATTCAGTATGGAAGTGGCAAAAAAGATGCTTGGTATAAACAAGATATGATTGCTCCTCAAAATGATATTAAAAATGTTGATGAAAATGCATATATCCCAGATGGAGTTCCTAAAGGACCATATGATAGTCATTCGGTTACTAATTTTGGTAAATGGATATTTAAAATTAAGAAAGGACAAGAAGGTTTTGTTGCACCCAGAAAAGATGTTGTTGAACCAAAAAAATAATAACTCAAATCATTGAAAATGAAATATTTATTTGTTTTACTGGCTATTTTGATGTTTATGAACTCTTGTAAATCGCAACAGAACAAGCAAAATGATTTTTTTATTAAAACTATAAGAGAAAAAAGATATTCGAATGAATCAGAATTATTGGTGCGTCAGTTTGAAGATACATTAAAGAATTGGATAAATATAAATATTGAAAGTGTTCAAGTTCTTAAATCATTAAAATGGTGTATTGATAAAGCTGTATTTTTTGATGAGCAAAAGCACAAGGCAATTATATTAATTTTAGAGAAAGATACATCCCAATATTTAGAAAAAAGATTTGATTATGACGAATTAGAATTAACAAGTTTTGATTACATTAAACTGATTTATGCTAATAAAACAAAAGATTCTTGGGACTTCTATTATAAATCATTACCATTATTGGTTATTCCAAGAAATAGAATTTCTACACCAAACACTTTTAATGAATTATCTACTTTTGGTCGAATCGAAATTTTAACAAAATATTATAAAAATAATAGTTGTATTTATAATCCAATGTTCTTTAATCAATGGGATATTGAAAATTTAAAAATAAAACATACTTCATTTTTATCAGATAAAATTAGTGTTGAATAGGTTAAGTATTAGCAAGGTCATTTATCAACCAGTTCTTTTCATGCTAATAGAATTTACCTACAACCAATACCAAAATGTAATACCTCTGCACATTCTACGCATTCCGCAACAAAAGTGTTCAAATAACTAGAGACAGCGCTTTTACAATGGAATGAACAAAAGTATCTTAGATATTCACCACCGTATGGGTTGTGTTGAGAAATAAAGGAGTGTTTAAAATGATTGAATAATGACAGAATACGTATACCAAGAAACCGATTATATCAAAGAAGTTGATTTAACAGACTTTGAAAATCTAATGTTGATGTATAGTTATATGCCAGAGGATATTGAAAATGAACATGAGTATAACAAGGTATTACAATACATATTAAGATTATTAGAAAAAGCACCCGATTTCCTACAAGCATACGAGTACGCAATTATCATGGTACACCAATTAAAAGAAACACCAGAGACCATTACAACTCTTAAAGAATTGGAACATGATTTTATGTTAGCATGTGAACGTGTTGCCATAAAAGATGACATCTATACCAAAACTGTTGAATGGGGTTGGATAGAAAATAGACCGCTTATAAGAGGTTTATTTCGCAATGCTGATAAACTTTGGATTGCTGGTAATTTAGCGGAAGCACACGAATTATTCACCAAGCTGTATAAGACCAATGAAGATGATAATATTGGAGTGAGGTACTGTGTCAAGGCAATTGGACAAGGAATGAGTCGTGATGAATTTAATAAAAGATTTGTATCAGCCGAAGGAGGTTACTTTATCAGTGATACTTTAGAACATTGTTTTTTTACCCTGTGACGATAATACCAATCTCTACTTATGCCTAAAATCTTACATGCACTTTTAGTTTTAATCTTTCCAATGGCAGAAATTCTTTTAATCGAATAAGTGATATCATCTGAAAATTGTCTTTTGATTGCATTTTTTTTCTCAACATGAGCTATAATATTTTTATAACTGTTATGCATTAGACACATGAATTTGATAGAACGTTGCAGGTATTTTTTATGAAACACATTTTTAATTTCATCAAAGTCAGAGATATAATCTTTAACAATGTCGTATCCAAAATAATCGTCAGCTCCTGAGCATATGAGTACCCCTCGAAAGAACCGCGACAGAATTGACTAAATTATTAGACAAATGTTTTAAATTAATTATTTATGTCTATCGACACTTATTTTTTAAAGTCAAATGATATTATTTATCTGAATTACTTAATAATTGTCGTTGCATTTTTTTTAACCAACTTACTGCTTCCTCTTTGTTTAAAAATGCTTTGAATGGAGTTTTGGGTTTCTTTAGAATAGCATAAATATTAAACATGTAAAGCTGAGCTCTTGAATTTACCAGAACTGCACAAGCATGAAAGTATTCATTTCCATATATTCCAGAATAATCACGTGCCTCCTTGTTCATACCAGTTACATTTCTAAAATCATAACAAAGGAATTGTTTTTCTCCCTGAGAAAAACGATGACGTATATCAATAATGCGCTTCATGTTGTTTATATCTAAAAACACTTTTTCTGGATAGGAGGTATAGGTTATACCGACTTGTTCTTTCCAAAGCTTAAAAAAATCGTCATCGTTCATAGTAAACATGATAAAAAAAACAAAAATAATCTATTTCATTATTTATTAATACATAATGATTACTCATCTGTAATTTGATGTGAAGATTTTCAATGTAACCATGTAAATGAGCGATTTATTATAGTAGTAGAGGTTGGGTAGAAGTACAAACTACTTAGTTAATTCAAAATTAAACAGATACGATGCAAGTTAAAAAAATGGATATAGTTGTAATCAAGGAGTTCGAATAAAGAATTTTTAGGGTGGTGGGGTTGATAAGGTCATCTTCCTTTATCCAATCTTAAGAAGGGAAATGGTGTAACATTAATCTGTACTTGATGAGGGAAATAGAGGTGATGTTTAATTGCTTCATTAATTCATTGTATTATCTTTGCACAAAATCGAACAACATGATTGAAATTCCAAAAACTTACGAGGCAACGAAAGCCGAACAGAAATGGTATCCTTATTGGTTGAATAAAGGGTATTTTCATTCAACACCAGATGAAAGAGAAGCTTATACCGTAGTTATTCCTCCACCGAATGTAACAGGAGTCTTGCATATGGGGCACATGTTGAACAATACTATTCAAGATGTTTTGGTACGTAAAGCACGTATGGAAGGGAAAAACGTATGTTGGGTTCCAGGTACGGATCACGCTTCGATTGCTACTGAAGCTAAAGTTGTGCAAAAACTTCGTAAAGAAGGAATTAAGAAGTCTGACTTGACACGCGATGAATTCATGGTTCACGCTTGGGAATGGAAAGAAAAACACGGAGGTATCATCCTTGAACAATTGAAAAAATTAGGTGCTTCCTGTGATTGGGAACGTACATCTTTTACAATGGATGAAGAATATTCTCAATCTGTCTTAGATACTTTTATCGATTTATATAAAAAGGGGAAAATTTACCGTGGTGTTCGTATGGTGAATTGGGATCCTGAAGCACAAACAGCTTTGTCTGATGAAGAGGTAATCTATAAAGAGGTTAACTCGAAGTTATACCACATCCGTTATAAAGTTGCAAATACTGACGATCAATGGGTTACAATAGCAACTACACGTCCTGAAACAATCTTAGGAGATAGTGCGATTTGTGTTAATCCAAACGATGCACGTTATTATTTATTACACGGAAAAGAGGTTATTGTTCCGTTGACAAACCGTAAAATCCGAATCATCGCTGATGAATATGTAGAAATGGATTTTGGAACAGGATGTTTGAAAGTTACTCCTGCACACGATATCAATGACTACGAATTAGGAAAAAAATACAATCTTGAAACGATTGATATCTTCCACGATAATGGTAAATTAAATGCCAATGGTTTGCATTACGAAGGAAAAGACCGTTTTGAAGTACGTAAAGAAATTGCGAAAGAATTAGATGAAAAAGGGTATTTAGTAAAAACAGAAGATCACATCAATAAGATTGGGTATTCTGAAAGAACGGATGCTGTTATCGAACCTAAATTATCCTTACAATGGTTCGTGTCGATGAAAGAATTGTCACAACCAGCTTTAGATAACGTAATGAATGGAAACATCAACTTCCATCCAGAGAAATTTAAAAACACTTATCGTCATTGGTTAGAAAATGTAAAAGATTGGTGTATTTCTCGCCAATTATGGTGGGGACACCGTATACCTGCATGGTATTTTGGTTCTAATCCAGATGATTATGTAGTTGCAAAAACAAAAGAAGAAGCAATTCGTCTTGCAACTGAAAAAACAGGAAAAACGATTACAGCATCAGACTTGAAACAAGATGAAGATGTATTAGATACTTGGTTCTCAAGTTGGTTATGGCCAATTTCTGTTTTCAACGGAATCACACAACCGAATAACGAAGAAATTAAATACTATTATCCTACAAATGATTTAGTTACAGCACCTGAAATTATGTTTTTCTGGGTGGCGCGTATGATCATTGCAGGGTATGAGTATATGGGTGAGCTACCTTTCAAAAACGTTTACTATACGGGAATCGTTAGAGATAAATTGGGTAGAAAAATGTCCAAATCTTTAGGAAATTCACCAGATCCATTGGATTTAATTGAGAAATACGGAGCAGACGGGGTACGTGTTGGGATTTTAATTTCTTCCCCAGCAGGAAATGACCTTCCATTTGATACAAGTCAGTGTGAACAAGGAAGAAACTTCGCCAATAAAATTTGGAACGCTTTCCGTTTGGTTACATCTTGGGAAGTGAAGGATATCGAACAACCAAGTGCTTCTATCAAAGGAATCGAATGGTTTCATGCTAAATTCAATCAAGAATTAGCAGAGATAGATAGCTTATTCCAAAAATTCAAAATTTCAGAAGCCTTGATGGCAACCTATAAGTTGGTTTGGGATGATTTCTGTTCTTGGTACCTTGAAATTATTAAACCAGGTTATCAACAACCAATTGATAGACAAACGTATGAAACTACGTTGTCGTTTTTTGAGAAATTATTGAAAATCATTCAACCGTTTACCCCCTTCATCGCAGAAGAAATTTGGCATTTGATTCGTGAGCGTAAAGAAGGAGAAGATTTAGTAATTTCATCTTGGCCAACAGTTGAAGCATTTGATGCTAATTTGTTGACGCAATTCAAAACAACTGAGGAGATTATCACGAATATCCGTAACATCCGTAAAGAGAATAATATCGCTACAAAAATCAAAATGGATTTATGGATTAAGCGCAATCAAGAAGTAGATACAACATTTGATTCGTTGGTTGTGAAGATGGGTAACTTAAGTCAATTGGAATATACTACTGAAAAAATAGCGAACGCATATTCTTTCTTAGTACAATCCAATGAGTTTTTTATTCCATTTGGAGAATCAATTGATTTAGATGCTGAACGCAAAAAAATAGAGGAGGAGCTGGATTATACAAAAGGATTCTTGTCAATCGTTCAAAATAAACTAACAAATGAAAAATTCGTTTCAGGAGCTCCAGAAGCAGTGGTAGCAAATGAAAAGAAAAAAGAAGCAGATGCTTTACAGAAAATAGCTATACTTGAGGAGAAGTTAGCAAGTTTCGTTTAATTTAACCTTTGGTTCAAATGATAAAAAGCCTTTTACTTTGCATAATAATAGTAACATCGTTCGCTGTAAACGGAGCAACGGTTGAGTATGCTTTAAAAATGCCTAAGCCACAAAATCATTATTTTGAAGTCACAATGAAAATAGGTGATTTGAGTGGAAAGAGTATCGATGTCAAAATGCCTGTATGGGCACCAGGCTCATACATGGTACGTGAATTTTCCAAAAATGTTAATCTCGTTAAAGCCTACAATCAAGATAAAAAACCATTGATTGTAACAAAAACAACAAAAAACACTTGGAATATTAAACGAGATGGTGCAGATACAATCGTAGTAAAATATGAAGTTTATGCATTTGAATTATCTGTTCGAACAAGTTTCTTAGATGCTTCACATGGATTTGTAAGTGGTTCATCTGTATTTATGTATGTGAATGGCAGTAAAGATAATGCAGGTAAATTAGACATCTATCCATACGAAGATTTTAATGTTATCACAACACCATTAAAACGTTCAAAAGATTCAATTCGATATGAAAATGCTAAAACCTACGCCTATACGAATTATGATCAGTTAGTCGATTCCCCCATAGAAATAGGAAATCAAGAAGTATTTGAATTTAAAGCTTCTGGAGTAAACCATACAGTAGCACTTTATGGATTAGGTAACTATGAAGTTTCAAAACTACAACAAGACATGAAACGAATAGTTGAAACAGCGACAAATGTATTCGGAGAAAATCCTAATAAAGAATATACCTTCATTATACATAATGTAGTTGATGGACAAGGCGGATTAGAACATACAAATTCATCTACCCTGAGTGTAAATCGTTGGGGGTATCAAGGGAAAGATTACTATGATTTTTTATCTTTAGTAGCACATGAATATTTTCATTTATGGAATGTAAAAAGAATGCGCCCAATAGAATTAGGGCCATTCAATTATGATCAAGAGAATTATACAACCTTGTTATGGGTAATGGAAGGATTCACAAGCTATTATGATGAACTAATCATGCGTAGAGCAGGATACTTAACAGAACAAGAATACCTACAAAAATTCAACAGTACCTTGAATTATGTAGAAGGATCCGAGGGAAGAAAAATTCAACCAGTAGCACATGCAAGTTTCGATGCATGGATAAAAGGATATAGACCAAACGAAAACTCAGCGAATACTACGATGACGTATTATTCTCATGGTCATATATTAGCAGCCTTACTAGATGTTAAAATCATCGCTAAATTCGATGGCGAAAAATGTTTAGATGATTTTTTACAATTGCTTTACCGTAAATACTATAAAAAAGAAAAAAGAGGTTTTACAGAAAAAGAATTTGAAGAAACTTTATCGACTTTTATGGGAATTAATATGAGCGATTTTTTAGCAAATCATGTTTATAATACAGCTATCCCAAATTACAGTGAGATATTTTCATCAATTGGAGTTCGAGTAGATTATACAGGACAGAAGAAAGCATATTTTGGCATCGGCTACAATAAAGATAATGGTAATGCCATAGTGAAATCAGTACGAACAAATTCAGCTGCCGAAAACGGAGGAGTAAGTGTAAATGATGAAATCTTAGGCTTTAATGGATTTAGAATAAATGGATCTTCTTTAGAAGCGAGTTTATCTGCACTCAAACCAAATCAAGATTTCACGTTGCTAATTTCACGTGACGAGATTATCATGGAATTACCTGTAAAAATGGGAGAGTTTGAACAACCAAGTTATAAATTGACACCTGACAATGCATCAGATAAAATCAATTTGTATTCGCAATGGTTGAAAAAAGATTATATTAAATAAGTTGAAATATGAAAAAGGTTTATAAATTACTGTTGAATACTTTACCAAGACCTGTTCTTATTCGATTAAGTTATATTTTTAGGTTATTTGCACCTTATCTATATAAAGGAAACAAAGTTGAATGTCCAGTGTGTGAGAAATCATTCAGTAAATTTTTATCTTACGGATCTGATGTTGCACACCGAGATAATGTATTATGTCCTTACGATTTGACCTTAGAACGCCATCGTTTGATGTGGTTATACATGAAAAACGAAAGTAACTTCTTTTCATCACAACCATTAAAAGTATTACACATTGCACCAGAACAATGTTTTCATAAACGTTTCAAACAACAAGCAAATTTAGACTATTTGACTGGCGACTTAGTTTCACCAATCGCTGACATGCATTTTGATTTACATCAAATTCCGTTAGAAGATAATCGATTTGATGTAGTTTTTTGTAATCACGTACTTGAACATGTTAATGATGCGAAACAATGTATGCGTGAATTGCATCGCGTAATGAAACCAGGAGGATGGGGAATCATGCAAGTACCACAAGATGTTACACGTTATGAAACCTATGAAGACGCCTCAATCACAACACCAGAAGAGAGAGAAAAACATTTTTGGCAGTACGACCATGTTCGTTTGTTTGGCTTAGATTACCCGGATTGGTTGAGAGAAGCGGGATTTGAAGTAACAGAATACAAACCAATTGAACACTTTTCAGAAGAGACAGTAGAACGTTATCGATTGATGAAAAAAGAAATATTATATATTGTACATAAAAAATAATTGCATGAAATATTACAATAATATCCTAGAAACGATAGGAAATACACCTTTAGTTAAAATTAACAAATTAGCTACCGATGTGAAGGCATTAGTACTAGCAAAAGTAGAAACAACCAATCCTGGAAACTCAGTGAAAGACAGAATGGCTGTTAAAATGATTGAAGATGCTGAAAAAGCAGGGATATTAAAACCAGGAGGAACAGTAATTGAAGGTACATCAGGAAACACAGGGATGGGACTTGCATTAGCATGTATCATCAAAGGCTATAAATTAATCTGTGTATTGAACGATAAACAATCCAAAGAAAAAATGGATATTTTACGCGCAGTAGGAGCAGAAGTTGTTGTGTGTCCAACCGCAGTTGAACCAGAAGATCCACGTTCATATTATTCAGTTTCAAGACGATTAGCTACTGAAATACCAAATTCATGGTATGTGAATCAATACGATAATTTATCTAACAGGACTGCACATTACGAACAAACAGGACCAGAGATTTGGGAACAAACAGAAGGGAAAATTACACATTTTGTTGTTGGAGTAGGGACAGGAGGAACAATTTCAGGAATTGGAAAATACTTAAAAGAAAAAAATCCAAACATCAAGATTTGGGGGATAGATACCTATGGTTCTGTATTTAAAAAATACCACGAAACAGGTATATTCGATAAAAATGAGATTTATCCTTACATCACAGAGGGAATTGGAGAAGATATTTTACCTGCCAACGTTGATTTTTCAGTAATCGATCATTTCGAAAAAGTAACAGATAAAGACGCAGCGATATACACACGTAAATTGGCACGCGAAGAAGGAATATTTGTAGGTAATTCAGCAGGTTCAGCAATGAAAGGTTTATTGCAAATGAAAGATGAATTAACAGAAAACGATGTAGTTGTAGTATTGTTTCATGACCATGGTAGCCGCTACGTAGGTAAAATGTTCAATGACGATTGGATGAAAGAACGTGGTTTCTTAGAAGAAAAGCAAAAAACAGCAGGTGATTTAATTGCAGGACACGCAGATCAATCCTTGGTATCCGTTTATGCTGAAGAACTTGTTTCCCATGCAATTGCTAAAATGCGTAAATACTCCATTTCTCAAATACCAGTTATGAAAGATGATATGTATGTCGGTTCTTTGAACGATTCCCATACCTACCAATTCTTGATTGACAATCCAGATTCAATTAATTCACCAATTTCATCCATCATGCAAAAACCTTTTCCAATGGTAAAAGAAGGAGCAAGCATTGAAGACGTGTCTAAATTAATTGACAAAGATACCCCAGCAGTATTAGTAGAACTAAATAATGGTAAACATCACATTATCACACGTCAAGACATCATCAATTCCTTTGCATAGTGCAAAAAGAATATACAGATCAAATGCAATCGATAATCCTTTTAGACCATGTGCCTAAAAGGATTATTTCGTTAGTACCTTCTCAAACTGAATATTTATATGATCTAGGATTAAGAGAAGAAGTAGTAGGAATAACTAAATTTTGTATTTATCCTAGTACATGGAGAAAGACTAAAACACTAGTTGGAGGTACAAAAAACATTGCAATAGATAAAGTAAGAGCCCTGCAACCCGATTTAATCATAGGGAATAAAGAAGAAAATACGAAAGAGGACATAGAACAATTAAAATCCATTGCACCCGTTTGGATGAGTGATATCTGTACATTAGAAGGTGGTCTTGAAATGATGCAGTTATTGGGAGAATTAACAGGGAAAGAAAAAAATGCAAACTCCATTACCAATACAATAAAAAAACAATTCAAGGAACTTACTAAACTCCAAAGAACAGAGAGTGAGTCTGTATTGTATTTAATATGGGATAACCCTCTAATCGGAGTTGCTACAAATACCTTTATAAATGATCTATTAACTAAGGCAGGATTTACAAACGTTTTATCACATTTAGAGCGTTACCCCACATTAAGTAATTTAGAAAATATTCATCCCACACATGTTTTCTTGAGTTCTGAACCTTTCCCATTCAAAGAGAAACACATACATAAATTTCAAGAATTATTTCCAACATCTAAAATTCAATTGGTTGATGGAGAACTTTTTTCATGGTATGGCTCACGATTACTTAAAAGTGTTGACTATTTAAAGAAACTATGAATTTAAAATTATGTAAATTTACTTCAGACAACTAAATACGTATAAACACGTCTGTTTTAAAAAGAAAACATATTGAAAAATAACCAATGGTTTAAGATTTTCGTAATTAATATCCTCATATTAATCAATGTTTCTTTTGCATACTCTCAACTTCAAGTAAATACAGGTATGTCGCCAACCCAATTGGTAGAAGATGTACTTTTAGGTCCAGGAATCAATGCGACAAATATTAAATTTACAGGCGATAAAACAATAAGTATTGCGCAATTTGATTACACCGCAGTACCCGGAAGTAATAATTTAGGTTTAGAAAAGGGTGTGTTTTTATCTACTGGACGTGTTCAAAATGCAATTGGAGTCAATACTGTATCCAATACAGGTTCTCCAGGCTCCAACTATTCTGATAAAGATCTCGATTCAATTATCCTTCAAACAGGAAAAAAAACTACAGATGCAGTTGTTTTGGAATTTGACTTTATACCCTTATCAGATTCGATCGAATTTAAATATGTTTTCGCTTCAGAAGAATACCCAGAATACAATTGCAGTAGTTACAACGATGTATTTGCCTTTTTATTAACAGGAACCAATCCACAACCAGCCGGAACCCCTTACCATAATTACAATCTCGCAATAGTACCAGGTACGCCATCAACAGCCGTAAGTGTTAACACCATTAATTCTGGTCAAGCAGGAACAAGTAATACGCCACAAATTTGTGATAACATAGACCCTAATTGGAAAACATATTCAAAGTATTTTGTTTCCAATTTACCCAATAGTACGGGAGCAGATCAAATAACATTTGATGGCTACACCGTTCCTTTGGTAGCTAAAGCAAGTGTAAAATGTGGAGAGACCTATCATTTGAAAATTGCAATTGCTGACGTTGGTGATCAAAATTTTGATAGTGGTGTGTTTTTATTAGCGAATAGTCTGTTTAGCGATATTATAGCAGCAGAAACAAAAGAACAAACAAATGATTTAAGTATTATTTCTGATTCAATTGTTGTAGAAAATTGTACCAAAGGAATCATAACATTTAGATTAGCTAAAAAATCAAGTAAAAACACCGTAATCAATTATACTGTAAAAGGTACCGCTAGTAATGGGGTGGATTACACAAATTTGCCAGGACAAATAACTATTCCAGCTAATCAAGATTCAATCCAACAACTAATCACTTCAGTTGCCGATGGAATAAATGAAGGTGATGAATCTATAATAATTGAGTACAATGCAGGTGGTTGTGCAGGCATAGTAAGCAAGACATTTATTATCAAAGATACACCTGTACCTCCCGTTACATCATTCAGTTATGATGCGATTTTATGTGCAAACAGCTCAAATATTTCAATTACCCGAGCAGATGGATTTGTAAAAGGTGGACTTTTCAGTACATCATCACCCGATATCGATGTAAATCCAAATTCAGGCAAAATTACCATTGCTAACAGTAAACCTGGAACCTATACTGTAACCTACACATTAAATACATCCGGATTAAACTCTTGTGAAATAGGAGGTAAATCTGATGTTAAAGTAACAATAAACCCCATAACTGACCCTATAACAACTTTTACCTATCCAACACCAATCTGTAAAACACCTACATCAAGCACCATATCCCCCTCACTTATTGCCAATTTTACAACAGGTGGAAAATTTAAAACAAGCAATGGATTAGTTATTGATTCCACTAATGGTAATGTGAACGTAGGAACAAGTACACCAGGATTATATAAGGTATATTACGATTATGCTGCAAGTGATTGTTATGCTAAAAAACTTGATTCAACAATGATTGAAATTTTACCAATCCCATCCGCATTACCAGGTTTTTCATACGCATCTCCCATATGTATAACCGATCCAAATCCATTACCTGTTCAACCACCCGGATTTATAACCGGTGGAATATATAAAGCAGATGAACCAACGTTAGTGTTCAAAGATGCTATTACAGGTGAAATTGATTTAACCCAAACCCCTATAGGAACCTACACCTTAAGTTATTCAAAAACCAATGCAAGTGGATGTTCAGTTTCGACCGAAAAAATAAAAGTATCAATTATTGCTAATAGTGTACCTGTAATCACATTTTCTTACCCAGATCCCTTATGTAAAGGAAATGGAAATGCATTACCTAATCTAGCTACAACTTTTACAGTCGGAGGTAAATTTACATCAACTGATAATAATATAGTTATAAACCCAACCACAGGTGAAATCGATTTAGCAACCAGTGCAATAGGAACCTATTTAGTTAACTACGCTTTTCCAGCAACAAGTTGTAATGCTGCAATTGATACAACTGTTCAAATTACAATAGGCAATTTGATTGCACAAAATACTGATTTTTCATATCCATCTCCGATATGTATTACAGCAACAAACCCTTTACCTACTGGAACATTTGATGGAGGAGGAAAATTTTCTTGTACATCACAAGATCTAATATTATCCGCTTCTTCAGGAAAAATAAGTTTGGCTTCAAGTATTGCAGGTACCTATGAAATTATATATACCATAGCCGCTTCTGGTTGCTTCACAGAAAGTATAGGTAAATCAACCATAATAATTGAACCAAGTTCATCACCAGTAACTAATTTTTCATACGAGAGACCACTCTGTTTAAATGCAGTACATCCTAAACCAATTTTGCCACTTAATTTTACAACAGGAGGAGTATTCAGTACAAGTTCAGCAATTCAAGTGAATGCAACCACAGGAGAATTAGATCTTACAAATGCAGTTGCTGGCAATTCTTATACTATAAAATACACCATCACCTCAAGTGCTTGTGGAGGAACAGGAGAAAGTGAAACAGAAGTATTAATTTCAGAATTATCATTACCAAACACAAATTTTTCCTACAATGAGACTAAATTTTGTGAAAATACAGTAAACTTAAAACCAATATTAGATCCATCAATCACAACAGGAGGGAGCTTTAAATCAGATGCTGGTTTACACATAGATTCAATTACCGGTGAAATTGACTTTACACAATCGGTTCTTGGTGATCACACCATAAGCTACAATATCAATGAGAAGCTTTGTGTTTCAGGAGGTAAATCAACGGTTGATATTACCATTTCATCGCTTCCTGTTACGAGTGTTACAATGAATAATCCACTTTGTATTGGAGACACGCTGAAACTTTCATCCAATCTATACCCTTCAGCAAGTTATGCATGGGTTGGTCCAGATAACTTTACATCAACTATCTATAACCCAATTATCGATCATTTAACGGTTGCCAATAACGGAAAATATATCGTAACCATCACTTTGAATAATTGCAAGAATACAGCATCCTCCGATGTAATTATTAAAGGATTAGAAAAAATCAATATAAACCCAATTGGACCATTTTGTAAAAATGACACCACAAGTTATAAATTACTAACAGATAAACCAGATGGACGATGGTATGGAGATGGACTTACACTATCAAAATCCGATTCTAGTTTAGCCGTTTATATCCCATCAAAAAGTTTAGTTGACACTACTAAGTTGACATATAAAACTACAGAAGGTTGTGGAGGATTGGGTACAATAGCAATTATAAATAATGCTTTGCCAAGTATGAATTTTAAAGCAAATAAACAAAAAGGATGTGCGCCATTGCTTGTTAAATTAAATCCAAACACCACCATAAAAGTAGACTCAACGATTTGGTATGTAGACGGAAGTCGGATTCAAATTAATTCAGATTCAACATTTCTCTTCAACACACCACAATGTTATCAAGTATCTGCAATAAGTTATGCTAACGGATGTATTTCGAATATGCAAAAAGATTCCTTTATATGTGTACTACCAATACCAAAAGCTGATTTTTCAATGAGTGACACTGTGTTAAGTATTTTTGATTCAAAGTTAACTTACACAAACAATTCACTTAACGCTACTAAGTTTAAATGGTACTTTGGTGATGGAGATAACACAAGCGATAAAAATCCTACACATACTTTTCCACTTGAAGCAGGAATGTATTATACGACACTTATAGCTTCACAAGAAGATTATTGTAGTGATAAATTAACATTAAAATTGAGAATTCCAGAAGAGCTATTGGTTTATGTACCCAATTCATTTACCCCAAATGGAGATCAATTTAATGAAACATTTACACCAGTTATATCAGATGCAGTAGTACCAACAAGTTATACATTAAGTATCTATAATCGATGGGGGGAACTAATTTTTGTATCCCATGATAAGTCCATTGGTTGGAAAGGTGATTACGACCAGAAAATATGTGTTGACGGAACATATACTTGGAAAATAGAATTCACAAATTCACTTACCAATCAAAAACATAAATATAAAGGTCACGTCAATTTATTGAAGTAATACTTAACCTAATTTGGTATTCATTTTTGGATCAAATTGTTCGATTTCTCGAATAGGCTTTAAAGATTTTCGAATTAGTGGCCAACGATCAGGGAATTCATGTAAATAACCAGATATTTTGTTTTTATGTTTTTTAAGTGCCTCAGTCAAAGCAGGCGGGGATATTGCAGGCACTAAATAAGAAGCAATCACACGACCATTTATAGATTCACCATTTTGCAATGCTTTTTCGGCTGCTTCCTCATATCTTGTTAAAATATCGAAAGCCCGATCAGTATTTATTTGATTTGGCTGAATAGGATTTATATATTCATTATTTAATAGAATGGTTTGAATAATTAGCTTGTTTAATTTTACCAAAGCAGTATTTTGAGAAACCAGTTGACTAAACATGATACTATTTTTCAAAATATCATCAAGTACATCAAAAGACACATTTTGTTCAATCAAAAAAATCAAAGCATCCTCATCAATTTGAACCTCCAACGAAATATGTTTCTTACATATTTGAATACAATTACTTCTAAAATATTCTACAAAGTTATTTCTATGGCTTTTTATTAATTCACCATTTTGTAATTCATAATATTTTTGAAGTAAAGAAAATTGTTGATTCGACTTAAAATTTAAGTTGTACTCACTCGCTAACAATTTATGTAATAGCTCGCCAATTAACATTTTCTCATCTGTAGTTAATGAATTTAAGCTTTTTCTTAAACCAAAAAAAACAACATCTTTAGGAAAACAGATAGCAACTGTATCTTTTAATTGATCATCGCTCGATTGAAAATGTAACAAAAGTAAACGATTGTTATATTCATCCATCAATTCTAGTTGTTTTATATTCTCATGTTGACTTATGAAAATAAAATCTTCCGGTCTAGACCATTGATAATTCAAGCTACTATTTCTCACTTTCTGAACAATTATTTTTTCAAGTTCAGTAAGTGTTTTTAATTCGTGATTTAATTCAGCTACAAGTTGCTTATTCTGCTTATATAACAACACAACAGCATCCAATTTAGGAAAGATATCTACTAATTTATCTTTAATTGCATGCAAGGGATGGTATGTAGGAATTAAACTCACTTAACAAAGTTAATAAAATTAATCACAAACCTTACCGGGTTAATAATATTAAGTATATATTTAACTATTAAATTAATATTAAACATTTAGATTAATTATCAATATATTGAAATACAGTTATATTATTTTTACACAATAGATAATCGAATAAATACAATCAAAATATAATTAATCAAATTAATTAAAAGTGAAAAATGAAAACTACATATTAAAAGACCAAAACATGTCCCTATGGATATATTTTCAAGCTAAGATATTAAGTTTAATAACCAACCAAGTAGGGGAGTTACCTGAATATGAAAAAACCCCTTTGGAAACTGACACAATGAAAGAAAACAAAAGAAAAAGTATATTAAAGAAATACAAATCACTTCGTTATTTTCTTTTTCCAATTGCAATACTCCTAATTACATTCGATGAAATCTACATCCGAATTAAAGATAAAATATTGAACGAAATAAAATAAATACACAACATTTGTAACATTTTACAATTGTATTCGTACAAAAATAAAAAAAGTTAAAATTAAAATATTTAGATCATGATAAATAATACAATTAGTATCGCAGAATACAAGTTAAAAATGCACTTTGAAAAAGGAGAAGCTTCTACACTTACTATTATCGAAGTTGCAGAATTAATGGATTTAGTTACATTTGGTTTTCCTATACACGCAAACAAACAATCCTCAATTTTTTTTAACACAATGAACAACTAAACACAATCTTATAAATATGAAAAAAGGTGGCTAATAGCCACCTTTTTTTTTGTTTACATATTTAAACAACAAGATGTTTACATAATATTACAAATTTAATTACATTTGTAATATGGAAATTAGAGATCGTATTGTAAGCATTATGCAAGAACATCAATTATCAGCAACCATGTTTGCTGATACACTACAAGTACAACGGTCCAATATAAGCCATATCCTATCAGGGAGAAATAAACCGAGTATAGACTTCCTTGAAAAACTGTGTACTAAATTCCCAAATATTGATTTGAAATGGCTAATTACCGGTATCTCTTCAAACAAAAACGAAAATTCACCCAACATCAACCAGGCAAAGACTCTCAATCCACAAAACAACCTAGAAAAACCTCAAACCTCAACAAAAACAATCGTTAAAATAATAACCATCTATAACGATAATACTTTTGAAATTCTCAATCGATAACTAACTAAAAATCATCCCAGAAGCAACAATTTCATCCCCTATATGAATCGCTGCAAACTGACCAGTCGTAATCCCTTTTTGAAGCTCATTAAACAGGATATAAAAACCATTTGCTTTACGTATCAAATTAGCTTTTTGCAATTGCTGTCTGTATCTAATCCTTACAGACACTTCAACTACTTTTTCAAGTTCCAAACTAAAACCTGGGTCAACATAATGAAAATCTTGATTATCAATATATAAAGCAATCCTATTTAAACCTTTATGACAATCTTTTTGCCCACTAAATACAATATTATTTAAGGTATCCACTTGAATTACGAAAGATGGGTTAGGTCTCCCTCCAATATGCAACCCTTTTCGTTGGCCAATTGTATAATAATGTGCACCAATATGACTAGCAACCTTTACACCATCAGATATTTCAAATTTAAAAGGAACAACGAGTTTATCAACATTTTCAATTGTGAATGGAATTTGATGATAATTAACGATCTGTGGATTATCATCAGGTATTTCTATAACATCACCATCCTTCGGTTTTAATTGCTGTTGTAAAAACGTTGGTAAACTAATCTTACCAACAAAACACAATCCCTGAGAATCTTTTTTATCAGCCGTAACCAAACCAATCCTAGAAGCAATCTCCCTAACCTCGCTTTTTTGTAACTCACCGATCGGAAAAAGAGCTTTACTTAACTGATATTGATTTAACTGACACAAGAAATATGATTGATCTTTGTTTGTATCTAACCCTGACAATAAACTATAAGTTCCATCAACATTAACCCTTTTACGACAGTAATGACCGGTAGCAACAAAATCAGCACCAATGTTTAAAGCAGCCTTTAAAAAGACATCAAATTTTATCTCCCTATTACATAATATATCAGGGTTTGGAGTCCTTCCTTGATTATATTCACTAAACATATAATCAACAATCTTATCTTTATACTCCTTACTTAAATCAATCACCTGGAAAGGTATATCCAATTGATTTGCAATTATTAAAGCATCATTTGAATCATCAATCCAAGGACAATCATCAGACAATGTAACACTTTCATCATGCCAATTCCTCATAAACATACCAATCACATCATATCCAGCTTCTTTTAATAAATAAGCAGTAACACTCGAGTCAACCCCACCAGACAATCCTACCACAACACGTTTTGATTCCATAGCATATCGTTTACAACAAAATTAGTCATTTTTATAAACAATCACCTTATCAATCCCTAGATATCAATTTCAAAGAAAACAGTAAAAATCCATATATACACAAATGTAAATTCAATAGATTACAACTGTAACAGATATATATTACATTTGTAAATATTAATTTACTAGAAATTTTATTACTTTAGTGAGTATGAATAAAATGCTCCTACTTATATTAATGACACTAGCACAAAAAGTTGTTTATTCACAGGAATGTAACCGCGTATTTATATCTGGAAAAGTAACAGACACCCTACAAATACAAAACTTTTACAATCTAATGGTTGTGAATAAAACAACCGGCAAAGGTGTTTTTGGCCAACCAGATGGAAATTTTCAGATTTACGCTTCCCCTAGAGATACTATAATCTTATCTGTTAAGAAATATCCAGCTACTCGTTTTGTAGTAATAGCAGATTCAAACTGCCAAATGAAGGTGGTAAAAACTTTAGTTAATCGAACCCAAGAGGAGCGCGAAGTAGTTATTAGACCTTTAAAATCTATTCAACAAATAAAAGAAGAACGTGCCAACTTGGCAATGCGCGACACTAAAACAACTACAAATATTGATGCTTTTCAAAGCCCAATAACGTATTTGTACGAACGATTTTCACAGAAAGCACAATCAAAACAAAAAGTGGCAGAATTAAAACATTTAGACAATCAACACAAAATCGTTAAAGAACTACTAAGATTATACGTTACTTATGACATAGTTCAGCTTAGTGATGAAGAGTTTGATGATTTCATATTATTCTTAAATATATCAGAAAACTTCTTGAAAACATCAACAGATTTAGAATTAATAACTTATATTCAAGATAAACTAGAACATTACAAACTTGAGATACTACAAAAGAAAAAATAATATTTAAATCATTTGTTTATACCAATTTGATTGATTAATTTTCAATCGTAATACGTTTAAATAATAATCAAGATGATAGGTGCTAACATAAAAACATTAAGAAAAAGACTTGGCAAGTCGCAAGAAGAAGTAGCAACTAAATTAGGATTAACCCGATCAAGTTATAGTGGATATGAAAATGGGGTCGCTGAGCCAAGTATAGACACATTAATCTTATTGTGTGATTATTTTCAAATAAATATGGATCATCTCTTAAGAAATGACCTAACCAGCTACAGTGAATCAGATTGGGAAAAATTACAAAACAATTTAACAACAGATATAAAAGGTAAAAATTTACGTGTGTTAACGAGTATTGTAGATACTGATAATAATGAATTAATAGAAATGATACCGTTGAAAGCTAGTGCTGGATATACTTCTGGATATGCTGATGCAGAATACTTAAAAATATTACCAACGTTTAGTTTACCTTTTTTATCCAAAAATAAAAAGTACCGTTCATTTCCTATACAAGGTGATAGTATGCCACCAGTTTCTCCAGGTTCACAGGTGATTGGAGAATTTATTCAAAATTGGACATTACTTCCTAATGGCACACCTTGCATCCTTGTTACTAAAGATGATGGTATCGTATTTAAAATTGTTTACAATCATTTAGATTCCAATCAATCCTTTCAATTGTGTTCAACCAATCCATTGTATTCACCTTACTATGTTCATGCCAACAAAGTATTGGAGATTTGGAAATTTGTTAATTATATTTCGTCTGAATTGCCAGATGTACGCATTGATGATATGAATATTTCAAAAACACTTATAGACTTACAAAAAGAGGTTTTCGAATTAAAAAATGAATTTAAAAAACATAACTAATAATGGAAATTAGTAAACAAATTTTAACCAAGTTTAAAACCCCACAACAAAAAGCTGTTGTCAATCTTCGTTATACCTCAAACTGGATGTTAAACAAACAAAACAAATACATGTCTAAGTTTGATATTTCCATGGCTCAATTTAATATTTTAAGAATTTTACGTGGTGCAGATACTTTTTTATCTGTAACAACGATAAAAGAAAGAATGGTTGAGAAATCTCCAAACACTACTCGATTAATGGATAAATTAATTGAAAAAAAATTAATCGAACGTATTAGAAACATTGAAGACAAACGAATTATCAATATTCAAATTACAAAAGACGGACTTGACTTATTATCTAAAATCGATACTGATTTTGATAGTGAGTTAACGATGTTAAACAACTTAAGTGATGCTGAAGCAGAAACATTAAGCCTTTTACTAGATAAATTAAGAGATTAATTAACGAAAAAAAATGTTAAGCACACTTCAGTAGCACAGATTCCACTGTTTGCTTTTTTAGCATAGTTTAAGTTAACTTTAAGCCTAAAAAAGAAGACATAAAAAAAACCCCATAAAAAATTACAGGGTTATTATTACACTTTCTTGGGTTACAAATAATTCTTCAACATCTTACTTCTTGACGTATGTTTCATTCGTCGAATAGCCTTCTCTTTTATTTGTCGCACTCGTTCGCGAGTTAGGTCAAATTGATCACCAATTTCTTCAAGTGTAAGTGGATAGCGACCATTCAATCCAAAGTACAAACGTACAACTTCTCCTTCGCGTGAAGTTAATGTGGATAAAGAACGCTCAATGTCTTTGCGTAAAGATTCTTGCACTAATGATTTATCAGGAGTATCCATGTAATCATTCGGAAGTACATCATACAAACTCGAAGATGATTCATCCCCATCCGTAAGTGGTGCATCCATTGAAAGATGTCTACCATTTGATTGCAGTGATTGTTTTACATCATTAACTGAAACATCTAACAGCTCAGCTAATTCTTCCGCACTTGGTGGTCTTTCCAATTTTTGTTCTAACTCAGAAAATGCACGGTTAATTTTATTGATAGTTCCAATTTTATTAAGTGGTAAACGTACAATACGCGCTTGTTCTGCCAATGCTTGTAAAATTGCTTGACGAATCCACCAAACAGCGTAAGAGATAAATTTAAATCCACGTGTTTCATCAAAACGTTCTGCTGCTTTAATTAACCCTACATTACCTTCATTTATTAAATCAGGAAGGGTCATCCCTTGATTCTGATATTGTTTAGCAACGGAAACCACAAATCGGAGATTGGCTCTTGTCAATTTTTCTAATGCTCTTCGATCGCCATTTTTTATTCGGATGGCTAATTCAACTTCTTCATCGGCTGAAATCATACCTTCACGACTAATTTCTTGCAAGTATTTATCTAACGAAGCTACTTCTCTGTTGGTAACTTGTTTTACGATTTTTAACTGTCTCATAACTTGTAG
>CANGHE010000028.1 GCA_947453545.1 Flavobacteriia bacterium | reverse complement strand
GGTAAGATGTTCCAACACCTTCGCCTTTATAATCAACTTCTTTAACAACAAAATATTATACTGCACTTTCACCACCTTTAGCTTTGCTAACTTCACCACCATGAAAAAATTTATAAACATTTGCTCCAAACTTTGTTCTAAAATCACCCAATGGATCTACATACATTATTGGGTTATTACTAAAAGTGGAATATCTACTTTCACCAGCTAAATATTTTGGGTCTAAATTCCATCTTCTTCCTAACCTTGGGTCCATTTGCCAAAATTCCGCAGTATAACTATTCCCAACACCACTCACTTCGTTGTCCAATTTCATCCCATTATATGCGAACGAGTAAGATTCTAAAGAAGAAGTTCGAAAGCTAACTTGCTGACCAAAAGGATAATAATCAGAAAACATAACGGTTTGTGATTTAAAATAAGCTACCCTACCTGGCGTTTCTGTTGACTCTACAGGTATTTTTCTATCACTAATCACATTTTGTACATTCCCTAAATAATTTACAATCTCATAGTGTTTATTTCCTAATATTCTTCTACTTGTACAGGCATGTAATTCTCCTCCCTGCAAACCAAAAGTTACATTCGAAATTAAATTTGTTGGTCCTTTAATTAGGAATGGATAATAATATCGTGTCTGATTTGGTAATACTCGTTGAATTATTAATTGTCCTGCTACATTCGGATCGTCAAAGGCAGTGTAGTCTGGTGATGATTTGTATCTATTTATGTTTTCTTTTAAGTCACTAAACCACATTGGTGGATTACGTGGATCTGTAATTGAAACTCCTCCTGATGTTATTTGAAGTGTACTTGGTGCAGTCTCTACCCTATTTAATTTGATAATTGCTTGCGCATAAGGTAATCGATCACTTGAACAGGATACATTTACTGGCAAATCCTGACTTTCTACTCCTAGCCTTGTACTTCCATAAATGTAATGTTCTTTCAAAACAAATCTATTTAATCCTTCTGAAACAAATGGTTTATTTTCATAGGTAGCCATTTCATTTCCTTGTGCATCACTTACGTAATAGGTATATTTCCAGTTTGTAGATGGTGTTAACATAGATTTTGATGGATCAAGTGTTGATTGTACTCTAAATTTATCAATTTTCAGTATACGTCGTCCAAAACAATCATATTTAAATTCAATATCTGGTAAATAATTTGCTTGTCCAAGTTCATTTATGTAAATTTTTTCGTCTCTAATAATTTCTTGTATCTTACCACTTGAGGTCCATCGAATTTTTGCGATTCCTTCTTTCTTATCGGATAGCAAATTTCCTGATTCGTCATAGCTAAAATTGGATGTACTTAAATTACTTGCATCAAATGGTCCCATGTCTTTTATATCTCCTATTTCTGGGGTTTGATTTACTTGGTCATTTACATGATATAATCGATTACTTTTTAAATTTTTCCCTGTATTTGTTAATGTATAATCATATTGATATACTAAATCATCCATCTGTCCTGTTGGATTGGTGTTATTTACCAACCCTTTACGTTGCATCGATAGTATGTTACCCATTGGATCGTAATGTACATCCATTGATAAGGAACCATTACTGGTGGCTGCTCCATAATTACTTGTTGAATGGTAAACTGTACTTGTTCTAAAACGATTCAATTGGTCATATGTATAGGATGTTAATTGCAATGGTAATGGGCTTCCATCTGTTTTACTCATAGCCAATGCTACCTGACTTATATTACCATTATACAATCCTGATGTTAATGGCGTTAATAATTGCATGTCGTTAGTGAAATTGGTCGCTGTTGCTCCGATTGGTTTGTAGTCGGTTGCATTATAACTAAGCACATATCCCATAACATCTGATCCTATTTCAGCATGTATATTTGATGTTTTTTGATAATTTCCATCTTGTCCAATATCTGAACTTAAATTCAAAATATTACTATTTACTCCTTTTATCCAGCCTTGTAACGTGTATGCGTAATCCATACCTTGTACTTTTTTATCCCCTATCTCGGTTCGGGCTAAGGGTCCATGTAAATAATAAAAATACTTCGCATCCCTATCCCACATTATTCCATCTTTGCTCGTAAAAACCTGAGTGATTCGATTATCCTTGTCGTATAAATAACTATGGAAAAATTGATCTGATGTTCCTTGTTGATATATACTTTGTTTTACTTTACCTGTAATTAAATCATACTTGTATCGCATTTTAAATATGCCTCCATTTGGATGCAAACTTGATAAATCTGGGCGATGTGATATATAGGTATCTACATCTCCATGTTCTGAATAACTATAATAAGAGGCGTTGTCTAATATGCCATCTCCTTCGAAATCATAGTTTATTGCACTTATTCGCGTTCTTAAATTTTGTTGACCTGTAAGGCCAAAATAACCATTTATTGTAGTTGAAACTGTATTATCATAATTAATTGTAGTAATTTCATGTTTTGAGGTTGACCAATTATTAGGGTAATTATTACTCATAAATAGTGTAATATTTGGTACTATACTTGAATTCAATTCTCCAGATTCTCTTATTCTACCCAAGGCGTCATAAGAGATATAGTTATACGATGGAAGTGGTTGAACATTTTTTTGCTTCGTAGTTTGACTTGCAAAAACTCTTCCTAACAAATCATACCAAAAATATTGAGTGTATCCTTTACTATTTTGGGTTATATTATTGTCTGAATCGGCATCAGGTACCTGTTTCCTTACTATCTGATTGATTGAATTATATTCATAAATTGACTCTAATCGATGAGCAGGTTGTATAAAACTTGAACCTGGTACTGATTTTCTATAATTATCAACTAATGTCAATGTTGGATTATCCAATAACTCTACTCCTCCTGGTGGTATTGTACGAACTAGATTTCCTGCTTGATCGTAATAATATAGAGTGTAATGATATTGTTGATCTGAATATAATACCTTAAAATCTTCTTGCAAAGCTCCTTGATCAACTAATCTTTTAAAACAATGTTGTTTGTAGTCTGTAACAAATTCTTGAACTTTCTTTTCGATAGCTTGTTCATAGGTCTGATTTGCAAAATAACTATTAATTCGCTCTGTTTCTGTTGAACAATCTAACTCGCTCAACACATCACTGCCTGCACAGATTCCATCATATAATTCAGGAAACATTGTGAGATCAATATTTTCCTCAGGATTTGCTATACACTTAGCTCTACTTTCTGAAACAAACGATGAGGTAATAACTGGATTATTAGGGTAATATTCTGTATTGTAGTAATTTGATATAGCTAAATCTGCGTCTTCCGTTGTTGAATTGGGATTATCTTGCATGTAATCATCTGTTTTAATTTTTAAATCATTACATAGACAATTATAAATTAATTTAGTGTCTAATGGATGTAACCCTAATGGTACTTGCTTAAATTGAATATCATCCAATGCAAAATCATTATAATTTTTATCCCCATTATAATCTACTATCGATATTTCAATTTCTGTAACAAAATCTGGACATACCCAATCTATTTCCTGCTGGGTCCATGAAAAATAGGTTTTTTGGTTTGAAGTGAAATTTATTTTTGAATCCAATACTTCCTGATTTGTAGAATAGGTGATAACTACTTTCAAATTTGGACCAACTATACTTTGATTCTGTAAATTACCAAAAGTTAAGTGCCAGAAGGTTAAACGATATTTTTTTCCTGATACTACAGGTATTGCTCCTCTTTTCCATACTTTTAATTGTCCTGTATAATTAGTTGGTGATGTTATAATTTCTTCATTTCCATCAACTAACATGTAATTTCCTGTGCTGGAATTGTATGTGTGATCGTATATTACAGTTGATAAATTTTCTCCATTACAAAATTCAGAATTATAATAATTTAAATTTTGTGAATTATCAATCCCATATGTCCCTGGTGATAAAACGCTTAAATGTTTAAATTGATAATCTGTCGATCCAATTCCTAATCCTGCTGTTTTATATGTGGGAGTATCATCAAAATTTTCAATGAACACTGTTGTGTTTTCTGAGCTTTGTCCAAATTCAGAATCCTCCAGATTTTCAACATTTTTTGTAGTAACAGTGGATACTAAATTACCATATAAATCATTTGTATTCATTACACGGATATAATACCCTACGGTTCGTTTATCTAGTTCCAAATCTCCTGTTGGATCTGCAATTAAATCATTAGGCTTGTTATCTTTAAGAAAAGGACAAGACTTATTAATCTCATTATCAAACATCATTTTTTTCTTCAAATGATATTTGCTAGTAAATGATCCCCAACATTGAAGTGAAATATCAGTATTGTTAGTTGATGAAGTCTGTGAATTTAATAAGTCAATTATTTCTTCATACAAATTTTTCGTATCTATTGGATTCTCTCCTACTAATAGAAAATTTTCCATGTCACTTTTAAATGTTGGTCCAAAATTGGATGATATGCTTGATCCAAATGTTGATGCAAAAAAAGGATCTATATTATGCATAAAATGCAGAAAGTTTTCTAAGTTGTTTTTTATATAATTATCTATTGTATATGAATTATTTAATTTAGATAGCGTAAAATCAAAATTATTTGAAGGTGACATCAAATTGCACGAATTAATTCTACAATTTCGTGGACTAAAATGATTTTCAGGATGATACTCTAATAAGATAGTTCCCCAAGAATCATCCCAATTCGATCTTACTTCATTCCAAGTAGACACATGTGTTCCATCATTATATTTAATTGTACTTGGAACTGTACCTTCTGCGTCATCTGAATTTTCCAAAACATACTTATTCAACCATGCATTATCTGCCTGCTTAGTTGTTTGTTCTAGTGCTTTTATATTATCAAAATACTGGCCTCCTGGTATCATATCTGCCATAAGTGTCAATGCTAAATCCGAACAATCGACATTCATATTTATGGCGGGTAATTCACCGCATCTTGATGCATCACCTTCAATACATGCTCCACAATGGGATTGATCTTCTCTTGATTGATATTGCTGTTCTATAGTTGCTAAACTTGGTACACAAGATGGTTGTATCGAATTTCTGAAATTTGTTACAGAATTAGTAAGTGCAGATTGGTTTAATGTCAATTTTTTTACCACTTTATACTTTCCAACTTTTGGGAAATATACATCCATGTCTGGTGTTTGATAATTAATAGAGTTAATCGTAATTACTTTGTTAAAAATGAGATTAGTTCCATTATAATAGTCACTATTGCTATTACCATCTTCTAACATTCGGTTGCAATCGTCATATATGGAGATACTTAAATCATATACACAATCATAGTTCGATGAGGTGCACGATGAATAGTAAACACCTCGATCTATACCATAATTGAAAGTATATTTAACTGAGGGCTTTTGTACAAAAAAATCAGTTTCAATAATATATGCTTCTTCTACTTCGTTGTAATGATTTAAATCATTGAAATTATCTTGTATGAAGACTGATGATTGTTGTTCATCTAATGCTTCTAAATTGGTTGGAGAATCCCCGACCAATGATGTCGCTATTACTCGTCCGCTTAAATCCTCATAGCTTAAACTCAATTGACCATGAACATCCTTGGTTGCTTTCATACTGTAATGGTTTACATTACCGACTTCATTCCCAAACATTCTATCCAATTGTTTTTGGGTTGGTTGTGCATAGATGATTTCAGTTTCATGTCCTGATCCTAAAATATAGTTTGAGCCTCCACCCACTTGTTTTTTTACTCGTCCTTCTGAATCATAGATTGTTTGTGTATATGGGTAACCTTCTGCATTTGATATGTATTCTGTACTATTTTTTGTAGATGTATTTGCAGCAGAATAATAATGGCTTGAACCTGTTAATGTTGAAAGTTTTGGACTTGTTGTTAATGAGCAAGGATCTAAACTAATATCGAAATATTGCTTATTTAGTGTGACTGCATTTTGTGTACTAGGTAGTTGATACGTGCTAAATCCTCGAACAAATTCCATTGAATGACTTAAATCTTGAGTAGGTGAAGGAACTGTACTAAGTGCTAATCGTCCCTCATAATCATAAAATTGTTCGGTTATCAAAACTACATTTTCAGTATTTAATTTTACCTGCTCCTGACGGGTTCGTAAAGATCCATCTATGAATTTTCGTGTCTCATGACGCAAACCATCGTCTGTATAGCTTATACTATTTATACTATTTCTGAAATTATCTATGCTTTGAACGGCTATACGTTGTGTAGTTTGATTATTCCATGGTCCTTCTATGCGATGTAAATTACTCGAATTTAGTCGCGAAACCATTCGAACACGATAATACAAAAAGCCTTCATCGTATAAATTTGTAATACGATAGCTATTTCCCTTAACTGTAACGCGCTGAAAATCAAACCTACTTATTTCTAAAGGTGTACTTGGAAAGTTTAGATTTGTTATATCGGATGATACAAAGGCCCACTCCAAATCAAACTCTTCTGAAACTCCATCCCAATAAAATTCAATACTATTATCATCTGTGTGATATTGACTATATATTGAAAGTGGTTTTTGAAAACTTGGTGATTGATAGTCTACTTCATAGCTTGTTAGTATCTCTAAACTAAAATTTGATGGTAAAACTTGAGGTAAATCTGTAGATGTAACACTCAGTACTCGTAATACTATTTTATGTGCTCCTTGAAATACATATGTATCTATATCTGAAACTAAAGATCCTGATGTACCACCATTTATAGATAAACTTACTTTTGAAGGCATCTGATATGAATTACCAGATGCGTCATAAGCACTTACCAAAACATCTACTTTCAAATTCCAATTAGTTGATAAAAATAAGGTCTTATTTTCTGTATATTTTAATACTACTTTATTGATAACTTTATTGTATGTTAGTCCTGCATCAACTGGTAAAGAAATTCCTAGTTGACTGATTGTACTTTGTTTTAGTGACTCTCCTTTTAACACGCCTGAGCTAATCTCTCCATTGGATGCATAGGTGGAATAACTACATAGGAATAATACTATGCAAAATAAAATATAAATTGTTTGCTTTAACATATATTAATCTTTTGATTCATAATTGGTGAACGTATAGCTTTCAAAACGCTTATTTGGGATGATCTTATTTGCCGAAACACTATAATAATTACTTTGTTTTAATAAATCGAAATCTGCATCTGTTAATTTTTGTTCATAGCTATATAGCAGCTCTGTCATATATGGATATTGTTCTTGCGGTGTAGTTGATTGCTCATAATAATATTGAACTTTAATTATGCTTGTTGTAGATCTGGAATAATACAATTTAACAAATTTAAACGATGAATTGATAGAGTAAACTTCATAAATAGTTACATCATTATCTATGGTTTGAATTATTGAATCAAACTTAATTTGTGAACTATCTAATGCGATTATAGGAGTTCGTAAAGAGTCTTGGGTATATGTTTGATAAGTTACTTCGTGAAACTTATCGTTTACAGTAAATTCAGAGTGTAATGATTTAAATATTTTAGTGTCCATAAATTGATAATACGAATTAGAACTATTTCGTAAAATTAATGTCTCGTTTATATAACTTTTATTCGTGTCTGTTTCGTTTTGATAGACATAACATTTAACCCTCACTTTTAATGGAGTAATGGTTTGTATATAATGATTAGCTTTAATTAAAGCTGATTGATATGTTTGAGAATACAAAACAGTCAAATTAATAATAAGTAAGGGTATGAAAATTATACTTTTCATTTTCGAATTGGAATTGTTCTAGTTTCTTTAATTGTTTTTACTCCTTCTATAGTCTCTTTGTTTACTGAAACTACATTTCCTTCTGCATCATAACTATAATAAGTAGCAAAATTATTCTCATCTAAATCTGCTACGAGACGCATCGTTTGAGGATCATATACATACGATTTCATATTTGAATCAAAAGGGTGTACTCGTATATCATCAAAATATACTTCTGATGCTGTTGCTGAAGATGCATTACTTCTGCCATTATTCAAATCAAGATAAAGTACTGTAGCTCCAACTGGTATTGTAAATTGCTCTTCTATTTTTTGCCATCCTTCAATAACTGGGCCTTTTGCTTTAAAGGGGCCTATTTGTACTTGTGTTCCTTCAAATGACAAATTTATAAATGCATAATTCATTGAATTTATAGTATTAGTTTCTTTTACCCATGCACTTAAAATGTACTTTTTACCCGGTAATGGTGAGAATTCACTTATACAACTTGTACAAGGAACTGGAAAAATCTGTACTGGTATTCGCGATGATTCACAACTTGTATGGGTATTATAAATTGAGACATAATAATTCTGCTCTTCGCTTGGTACCATGTAGGTGGATCCTTTACTTAATAAAGAGCTTGAATTTTCGCTTTCATACCACCGTATTTCAGTTGCTGGGTTAGGGTCTGGATTCTGGGCAACTAATGTCACTTCTGGTTCTGTGCATAAACAGGGCATTTGATCTGTTACTATAGGTAAAGAAGGGATTGTATTTGATAATGTAATTGGTATTGATATACATTCACTCCAACATTGTTTTAGTGAATTAGAGGCTTGAATAACAGAAGATATATAAATTGTTTTGTTTGAATTGACTTCATAGCTTAATGTTGGTGGAGTTTTTTGGGCAATTGCACAACTTTCTCCAAAGTGATAATTCATATTGGGTGAACTATAGCTTAGTATTACTTTACCACATTGTGAATAATCTATTGTAGGTGCAATTGGTATAGTTGGTTTTGAAATAACTACTACATCAAGCTTTGCTTGAGAGGTCAATTTTGTTAAATTATCTGTTACTAGTAAATCATATGTTCGATTGGTACTCGGATTCTCATTTTGTGTATCAATAAGTTGTCCATTCAAATACCATGATCCTACTACGTTTTTATCTACTTTAAAACTCCAATCTATTTTTTCCCCTGAACATATGGTCTGATGGTTATTAAAGTTTAAAGATGGGGGTGTTTTTACTTCTATTTGATAAGAGACATAACAAGGGTTATAAGTCTGTTTATATGTGTAACTAAAGTTGTATGAAATAGTATAAATTCCTTCGGTAAAAGAATTATATACGAATATAGATTGGGCTTCATCTGATGAAATTGACGGTGAATAATAACACTCTGTTGTTTTTGTACCATCAATCTTTTGTAACTTAATATTTGTAATTTGATCACCAAAGGTTACACCTTTACTTATTTTGAGAATTTTAAGTCCAAATTTCATTTGTTTACCTTCTGCTATCGTACATGTCCATGTATTATTTGTGTTTTTTAAATTATATGGCCTTTGGTTAACTTCTAAAAATTGAAGATCATTTAATGTTGCTGAAACAATTATAACATTAGAATTTGAATGTCCTAAACTTGATGTCTGAGAATAAACTACTGTTTGTGACAACAAACAAATAAAGAAAATTATTTTTTTAAGCATATCGTTAGTTTTGTCTAGTTGGTATTTCTACTCCTGTATTTCCACTATTAATTGCATCTGCAGCTTCATAGATAGATTTGGAGGGACTCGAACACTGTTGCAGTGTTTTACGCATTCGAACTTTACTGCCAGGCTCTAACTTGATACTTTTTTTTCCTGTATGTGAAGCTTCTGATGATATTTTTTGTTTATAATCCTGGAATCCAAAATGTGGTATACAATTTGGATTTATTTGGTAAGTAATTGGAGTGGTTGTGGTAATTTTATCATTTCGTTTTATTGGGATTGATGATAATGTAGTATAATCTTCAAAACTATCAAATCCAACTTCAGTATACTTTGAATTAGTTGCTGTGGAAGTTGCTAGACTCTGATTATATCCGTATAATGTACTAGTATATATTCCTAATGCATTCTTACTTTCCAATTGATTTCCCAATTTTGAATATAAGACATGTTGATTTGTCAAAACCCATGCTTGGGGTTTAGAAATCGCATAATCTCGCCATGGAAAAACTGAAAAATGTGCGAAAGCACCATCTTTTCGAATGTTTTTCTGATATTTTCTATCTGTTACGTAACTATAATTTTGAAATGGTTTATATCTCCCTCTAGAGCCTACAGAATAAGGATTTATTGTTTGTAAATTTGTTGGATTATCACAACTACTACAACTTATTTTCCATATATCATTTAAAGTAATTGCACTAGCACTTAAAATCGCATCAAATTGGGGTGTAAGATTTGAATTTAGTGTGTATTCTTTAAACAGAATATTACCAACGATTGAACTCAAAACATTTTTACGCCCAGGGTTAATTATTCTAATTGAATTCAAAGTTGGTAGTGTATTTAATTCTCCTTCAGGAGAAGAAATAATTATTGAATTTACATCTCGTCCTATTACATGTCCGATAAAATCTGTTGATGGTGTTGTTACATACACTTCATCTCCTAAACTAAAATAGTTCTCAGATAGTGTATTAAAATCAAAGCCAGTTACTACTCCGTCTTGCATACTCAATGGGCTTGTTGGTGCAGAAGAAGTGATTAAATTATCCTTTTCATAAACTGCTCCTAGTCCATCTTTATAATACCAATGTCCTGGAAATGACATAGTGTAAATTGGATCTTCATATTCATTCGTAACTTTACTTAATAATACATCTCCGGTATATAGATCGAAAACCAAATTCTCTGTTTTAATGATTGAATTTTCGGTAGTCTCAATAACTTCTTTAAGTATTCCTTTCTGATGTATTATTTTCATTGTTACTGAAAAAGATTGGGAAAACTCTGTTTCTGACAAATTAGGGGTTGGCATTACCCAAATTGATACTGGATAAGAATAATCTAAATCTACTTCTGCTCCACGTGTTCTGGTTGACTCTATATTTTGATTTTGATCTATAAAAATTTCAACCGTCTGTCCTAAATAAGCTTGGGTTTGCTTTATTCCTTCTGTTGGACTCTCTACATAAACATTCGATAAATTAGATAACATGTTTCTAGAAGTCTCACTGTAAGGTGTTTCTGTTTGATAAATGTAACGTTTGCTAGATATTTTGGTCGAAGTTCGATTGATTTCATCAAATGGTCTAGTGTAGGTTGAAACACTTTTCAACTTACCTGCCATGTCATTCAACACTACTGAATAACCTTGACTCCTTGCTAATCGTTTATTGTACATTGAATAAACTAATGGTATTAGTATTGGTTTATGTAATGTACTTTCACTACTTAAATCGGTTTGTGAGGTTTGTACTGGAAAATCTTTAGGTGTATAATATTCATAAATTGTTATCGGGGCTGCTGAACTAAATAGTTTATTAGTAGTATTATCATTGCTTGCCTCGGTTGGCGCAATACTTTTCACTACTACTTTTCTATAGCCTACGCTAGCTCCTGGATAATAATTTTCTAGTATAGGGTTTTCAACAAAAAAGGACTTAGATGTACCTAAAAGTGCTGATTCAGAATAATCTACTGGACTTCGTAAGGCACTTTCTTCAGCTCCACAAGATGGTTCGTAAGCAACTCCACTACTTATTATTCTACCATCTTCTTCAATTGTATAATCATATTCTTGTCCATAGCTTGATTTATCAGTACTATTACGGTTTATCCAGTTATCTGTTAATGTTATTCGTTTTACTCGAACGTCTCCTCCATATTTAACCCCGTCTCCATCTTTTAGGCGTATAATCGTATTCCCACCTAATTTAATTTTACTTCCTGTACCTAAGGAATTGTAAGCAAACCGATTAAACCCATTGAATACCTGCTGAATCGTTGGGAATATTTCAACAATATTGGAAACTAAAGTATTTATTTGTTCAAATATTGGCTTATCGACCACATTAACTTCTTTGTTATGAACTAATTCATTCCGCTCAGTTTGTAAAAACTGGATTGCTTGTTTGGATAATGGGTGAATTTTTTCAAACCCTATCTTAGGATTTAGTGGAACTGATTCTAATGAAATATATCCTATCGTATAATTTCCAGAAGCATCTTTAATTACACCATGCTTGGTTACATCTTCTGATAAAGATACATAACCACTTACATAATCAAAATAATCTTCATCATTCTGATCTGTTCTGTTTCTTAAGGATAATAAAGACTTACACCAAATTTTATCTAAACCTTTAACATAATTGGTATAGAAGTAATTATTAACAATAGGCTGACTCAATGCACTTGTTGATGGCAACTTAAGTAATTGATTATCAATTTTCTCTTCTAATTTAAAATATAAACGATTACTATTAGTTAAATTTACACTACTTGATGCATTATTTCGATCGTAAAAATTGATCCCATCGACACTAATTACATCATACATATGAGTAGCTTTTTTATCCTCAACATAGGCATAGTCATCTGATTCATAATCTATTTTAAGACTTCCACCTGAGGGTAAATCTATGTGATTTAATGTCCATGCTGCGACTACTTCACTACTTTTTTTATCTCCTTCATTACTAATTTGACTTTCTTGATTTGTGTAAGGAAATCTCGAATGTGGATAGTTATTTTGATCTGAATTTATTGTTTTATAATTACCCCATCTATCTATGTTTTCTTCTGAATATGATTTGTTTTCAGCATATGAAAATTTGTAGGGTGTTAATGCTCCTCTTACTGAATTTTGATATGTAAAATAAACTTGTTTAAGTGTAAGTTTTCCTTTTGAAGTATTTGTGTTTAAAACACTTGGGTCATTAGGGTTTTTTGATACTTCTCCTGAATTATTTGGCGTTCCTCCACATAATGAATAATCATAATCAAATATAACACGCTTAATTGGTTGTTTATTTACGGAATTAGAATTGTATTCTGTCATTGTATACAAATCTATTCCATCAAGTTTGTATAACTTATCATCACCTACTCTTCCTGATTTTTCACTGAATTCTTCTAGCGCTCCTCTGCCATCTGCTCGTTCACTAGTTCTAAATAATGCAATATGCGACTTGGTTGTAATTTTTTCTAAATAATAAACTTCTTTTGTTCCATAAGAATAACATGCCTTATCATCCTTTTTATCGCTCAAATTCCCTTCGATAAAGGATGCTCCTTGATAAGGACTTCTCCATTTAAATTGATCATTCTTTCTAGTATAATCAAACTTAACCCAATAACCGTAATCCGAAGCATCAGGTCCATTATTATTTACATCTACATAATCCGATGATACTACATAGCTAAGCATCCATGTGTGAGCATAGGATGGTAAAGATTTTGATGATAAATATTCATCTGTAGTTTCATTTAAATAATCTTTTGATTTTAAATTAACATTATTAAGTGATATTTTATTCTGATATGCAACGGAACTAATTACATCTTTTTGAGTTACATTATAGGCCGACATTGCATAAATATATTTCATTCCATCTGCATGTGTTATTATCATTTCTGTTATATGATGGTCTTTGGCAAATTCATTCTTTTTACTTCCTGTTTTTGAATATATTTTATCAAAATCTAAAAAGCGTGTAAATCCATAATTTTGACTCTCTAGTTTTGTTAATGTTTTTATATGATTAACTCTCGATTTTCTTGTAGTTCGGGATATATTACTCGATTTTAGTTCCCAATTTGTATTGGAATCTGTATCCATATAATTAACCAAATTGGTGCCTGCCTCATATTTCTGGCTTACCCAATTAGTACCTGAAACAAATAATCCCAAACGATATGCCTTCTTTTTCTTCCACAATTCATACTCGTCATCATTTGATAAATTTCCACTCATATCTGTGTCTTCTCTAAAATATGATACTTCATAATCTTGAGGATTCGAGTCTGATTTAATTCCAATTGCTCCTGAATTCCAAATACCAGTGATTGTTTTACCACTTACCTTTGAAAATCCCAAACCAAGGTGAATACCAAATTGAGTTGAAGGTAATCCTGCTTTAGGCTTTTCTGTTATACCAATAAGACCAAGCATTTCATAAACGTCTGTTGTCGAAACTTGTGTACGATCTCCAACGGTTAAGATAGAAGATTGATAAGGTCTAAAAGTACCCCCTGTTCCCTGTCCTGAATAGCTAAATAAATCAAAATTCATTGTGGATGGTGCTAAATTAGGAACATGTTTTGAATAACGTATTCCAGTCCGAGACACGTCCTTTAAATCAGTCGAACTTGTTGAGCGAACTGTATTCATATAGCCATATGATTTTGACTTGACAATGCCTGAATTTGCAATTTTAGATACATTCAAATTACCCTTAATTATTCCCCAACTATCTGCTTCAAAATCACCAAAATTTGCTACTTTGCCTATTTCGATGGTAAAGGGAAAAATACTAGTATGTACTGGTAACTGAACCTCTGGTACGTTTTGGTTTACTCCAAATGATAAGGATGTTTTAGAATTTGATCCTGTTGTATTTAAAGTAGCACCATTATTTTTTGTTTTGCGAAGATTAATTCCTGAACTTAAATTAAATCCAGCTATACCCTCATTTGTTTTTAATGAAACTGAACCTCCGATATCTGCATATTTGTAACCACAGGAAAATGAAGTATTCATATCTATTCCTCCTTGTGTATCAAAACTTAATCCTAAATCAACAGAATTGTACTGATTTCCACATCTATATTGTGTAACCGCACGAGCCCCTATTCCAGAAATTGAACTATAATATGGTGTTAAAACAAATTTTTTTAATTGTTCAAATGAATTGCTTGATTTTTTATAATCTGGTAAACTGAATTTTTTAGTGTCGGTAATAGCAGTTGGTTTTTCGTTAAATGAAAATTGATAGGGGATTTCATAACTCAATGTAAAACTTGGTTTAATGTGCATGGTATGCACTGTTTCATCTCCATTAAAATCATCAGGCAATCCTCTTAGTTGTCTATTTATTGCTCCTACATTTACATTCCAGCCCAACCCAACCCAACTGGCTTCTTGTTCCATGGTAACTCCTGATTTATAAGATAAATTCAGTGGATAACCACCATTTGGACCTGGTACTGACATCAATGGTATGTTATAATTAAAATCTCCTGAATATAAGTCTACCATATCATTTGTTGACGCTTGTTGAAATGAAGTAAATTCTTCTTGACTTGGTCCTGAGGTTAATGCATAACTTGTTGTTGGATAAAATAGATTAAACAACAAGAGTAAAACAAGACCGAATGAAGTACTTTTCAAATAGTTACTTTTTCTGAATTTTTGTATGTAGCCTTTATTCATATTTTTTTATTTATAGAGCATTGTTGGTTGACTTTCTAAATCTTCCTGTTGAAATACATAATTGATTATTCCTGTATCAAATAGATTATCATCATAGCTGAACGTAATTTTTTTATTTGAGTTTGTTTGTTTTGGAAATGCGAGAAGAAATAAAAATGTATTATTTATCTCACTTTGTTGTTCAAATAAATACAATCCAGGCTTAACTGTATCTTTTTCAACTATTAAACTAAAATCTTTTTCCATCTCAAATGAAGCATACTCCTTCATATCTAGCATTTCTGTTGCTGATTGAGAATGTGTATGATCTGACTTATTTTGTATGGTAAAGGTAAAATACTCCATCCCTTCTAACTCCATTTTTCGCTTGGTATATTGTTCTTTTGAATAATGTTTATTCAAAGTTTCCATTGCTATAATGTAATCCGATGTTTTATATTGTAGTGTAAAATTCAAATCCCCTATATTCTTTGTTTGTTTAAATGAATTGGATAAATCAGTCATCCATGTCAAATAGCTTAATGGATCCATTTGCTCTGTATCATATGAACAACTCAATATACATGACAAACTGACTAGGTATATTATTATATTTTTCATTTAATTTCCAGAATATCTATTATTGACATATACAAGAATTTCTTTTGTAATATCTTTGGAGTCATTCGTGTACAATACTGGACTATTTAACTGTTTGGCTAGTATATAATCATAATTATTAGCGTCACCATATTCTTTTAAATATTGATGTAATTGCGTCATTACTTTTTTAGAATATTCTTGGGTCTTTTGTTGATAAATTTGCTCAAAGTCATTTCTTTTTTGAAAATATACTTCCTTCTTTGATTCAATTAGCGAAGGATTTGAATTATACTGTGTGAGCATTTTTAATTCCAATTCCATACTATCTAGTATTAGCTGGGATGTCTGATGAAATTTTTCAACTTCTTGATTGTAATTTTTGGAAAGCGTAAAGTCTGTATATACCTTATCCAAATCTATGTGCACTATCCTAGCATCATTTGTTTTTGTTCGAAAATAAAAGGTAATGAATAGAACAATGAATAATGTTACAATACCTAACAACAACTTATTATTTTTTATCATACTAATCCCAGTTTATATTTGTGTTTGTAAAAGGTGATTCATAATCAACCACTATTGGAGCTTCAAGATTACATAAACTTGATTCAGATGCGGTTGGATTATATTTAAAACGTAAATACTGTTTTTCATTTTTTGAATTAAATACTTCTAAAATAAAATCACCTTGATTTGGCTTTAAAAAACAAAGATCTAAGCTATAAAAATTAGATCCATTTTTTGTTTGTATCACAGCACCATAGTTAAGAGCTTGAGTACTATTTCCCAAATTTGCTCCTATTATTTTATTTGTACCAACCATATAAATTAAATAGGATAAACTCGAATTATCAATATACTCCTCTTCATATTTAAAACGCAATTGATTGCCAATTACTTTAATAAAATTTCCTTCTATCGTTTTTTGTAATACTGAATATTGAGTTAATAATTCATTTCCCAAATTTGGACGCGAAAGTGTTAAGTCTTTTATTCCTGTATTTGGATACTTAATACTTACATCAAATGTGTAATAATCGGTTATTAAATCTGCTAATGACCCTATTAAGACACTGTTTTTGTAAAAATTGATATTTGAATTAAATCTTTCTATTGTAAAGGCATCATTCGCTGCAAATTTTCCTGAAAGTATAGGCTGTGTTGATTGTACAATGGTAAAGGAATTTTCTATCTGATTTGCTACTATTTCTGTTTTTATTTGCAAATAAATAGATTGATTAGGATTAATTTTATTTGTCAATCTCAATCTATACTCTTGCTGTAAATTATCTGGTATCACAAAGGATACCCATGACGATACGGATGAATCAAACAATTTGTCAATAACATAATTACCTGAATTATAATCTGATGGTAATGTTGCTATTTTTAATGGATAGGATGAATTTTGATATTCTATTCCATTTTCATTATTGATACTTGATGGATAACCTACCAATATTTCTCTATCTATATAATATGGTACGGTAGTAATGTCATTTTGATTTTTATGAACGTACGACGGTACCGATACTCTTAATTTATATAAACCAGGGTATAAATTGTCGATTTTATGTGTGGTTGATTGTTGCCCATTTGGATACATCCATGATACTAGACTTGTTGTATCATTTTCAGCAATTGATACATTTAATGAAATAGTATTCGTAATGATCGGGTCTGGTGATTCATAAACTATTTCTGGCGCATTATCTGATAGTATTGAATTATAATATTGAATATTTTCTACTGTGCCATTAAGGGAACAAAATTTAGCTTGAACTACATATTGTTGAGCAAATGTTGTTGATAATGTATAATCTAATAATGTTTTACCATTAATTGTGAAATGGATTAATCCTGTTTCTATTCGAAGTAATAAGACATCATTTTCTTTTATAGTTTGAAAAAATTGTTGTGTCTCGCCTGCAACTATTAAAGATAATCGCTTATTTGAAACTGAAAACCCATATTGAATTGTGGAATCTGATGCTTTAAGTGTATCTGATATTCCAATTAATCCAAATTGATAGGAACTTGCTAAATTATGAATAGTCTGACCAATAAATCCTTTACTAGTTGAAGAAAGTGTCTCCCGAGAATAAGTTGTTATACAGTTAGTCTCAGAAACTAACTTGGATAGGGTATGATTCGTTGGTCTTATGAGTGATGGATTTGTTGTATTCCAATCCAAGTATTCTGCCAATAAAAATTGATAGTCTAATGTATCATACAATGAATCTGTTATATAAAGTTCATACAATTCTGGTGATAATTCATCCCTGTTTGATTGGTTTAAGTCAAATGATTCTGGAAGATCTTTCCAGTAATATTGATTTCTTATCTCATCATTGAGTGAATATATATGTATACTTCCTTTCTGTCCTCTAAAAGGTTGACTAATAATAGGTCTTACTACTTGCCTAAATCCAATTAGATCAAGTGTGTCATAGCCAAAACAACCATTAGTATTATCACCTTTTATAACATATTTTGCATCTTCTTTCGGACTAATTTCAAATTTATTATTCTCTCCTATAATTACTTCATTGGTTACTAAGGAGTGACATTGGTAACTCTTGGCACCAAAACAAGTTAATATGTTTTTTTGGTTATAATTGTCTATAACTTGATTTATATTCAATGTAACGGATAACTTATAATTTAACTGATAAACCTCTTCTGTTGAACAATTCTTTGCATTCACTATTCGTAATGTATAGCTTGTTAATTTTGGTATAAAACTTATTTTCGAACAAGTATCACATAGGTCATCATCGAGATTATCCCATTGGTAATTACTAGTTGTTTCGGATGTAACTCCTATTTCGACTAATTCATTGCTACACAATTCTAATGTATGAAATGTTTGGGTTGCGACATTTGGCTCTATTAACACATTTACATTTGTGCTAATTTCGCATTGTTCTATTTTTAATAAAACGGTATAAACACCACTTTGTGAACTATTTACTGTAGTCAAAACAGGTGAATTTAATGAACTTTCAAAATCTCCTGGACCTGACCACATATAGTTAGCTCCTACTACTGGAGTTGCTGATAAATTCAATTTACCTCCTTCACAAATTGGACTATTAGTTGTAATTACAGGTGTTGTTAAATTACAAACTGTCTTAGTAAATTGTACTGTCGCATAATGTTGTAACCTACCTCCTTGATTATAATTTGTTGGAAACTCATCGTTATTATAATCAAATTTAGTGCGGTAAATAGATGTACCTAATTGTTTCGTGTAACGCGTTTGAATTGCACTTGTAAAAGTTGAACCATCACGACTTTCAACCAACACTTCTAAATTTGAAGTACCATTATAGTTAAATGCAGAACTAAAAGGAATTGTTAACCAACCTGATGATGTAATTGTAACTGGTCCTGAGTAAACCAAGGTAAAACCAGTAGTTGTTGGGTAATATTTATCCGCAAAACTAGATTCTTGTGTATGACGTACATATACCTTTTGATTCTCCAAGGTATAAGATGAACCCGAATTTACTGTATAAAAAGATAAGGAATTTAAATATCCTGCACCACGAATTTCTGAAGCAAGATACAATTGCGAACTCCAACCATAATTAAAATACGTTTGTAACGGTACGTTGTAATCTGTCGCTGTTCCTGTACCAATCGATACAGTTTCAGAATTTACCACTGTATTAGTTGGATTGACTACATCTATAGTAATTGCTTCTTGTGCAACACACGCATAACCATTGTCACCACTTACAGTATATGTAGTCGTTTGGGTTGGAGAAACAACTTTTACACTTCCAGTTCCTAAATTCGAATCCCAAGTATAATTTGTAACACCAGAAGCCGTTAATGTAGTTGACTCACCTGCTTGAATACGTAAATTACTAGCTGTTACTGCAAGCGTAGATGGATAAGTATTTACAACTGCTGTAGTTTGCGCGCTAGAAGTACAACCATTAAGACTTACTACCAACGTATAAGTACCACGATGAGTTGTATCTGCTTGTGTATTTACAACAGAATTTTGCAGTGAACTTGTAAAACCATTAGGACCTGTCCAAGCATAGCTTGCTCCTGCAATAGTATTTGCTGTTAAATTCAATGAACTACCAACACAAACAGGGCCGTTATTACTAACGGTTGGTGCAATTGGTAAGGTATTGACTACTACAGTTGTCGATGATGCATTACTTATACAACCATTTACTGTTGTTGTTAGTGAATAAGTTCCTCCCATCAAAATTGTTGCACTTGTACTTACTATTGGATTTTGACTTGTACTTGTAAATCCATTGGGGCCTGTCCATGCATAGCTTGCTCCTGCTTGGGTGCTAGAGGTTAAATTCAACGAACCTCCTACACAAACAGGGCCGTTATTACTAACGGTTGGAACCGTTGGAACAGAATTAACAGTCACTATTGTTGAAGTAATAGCACTAGAACAGCCATTAACAGTCACTTTAACACCATAGGTTCCCCCCATCAAACTTGTTGCTGAAGTACTTACAGTAGGATTTTGTAATGAACTTATATAACCATTTGGTCCTGTCCAAGAATAAGTGGCATTTGAAATGGTACTTGCAAAAAGACCCAAAGTAGTTCCAACACAAACTGGACCATTATTGCTTGCGGTAGGTGCAGTTGGTATAGCAGTAACATTGATATTTGTTACACTTGAATTAACGATACATGAACCTGATCCCACACGTGCTCTATAATATTTGGAAGCGGTAATAGATGTCAAGACAAAGGGAGAAGTTGTTGCTCCTTGAATATCTGTAAAAGTGATATTGTCAGTTGACGATTGCCATTGTACCGCTTGACCTGCAGTTTGACCACTCAAATTTAATGTTGAACTACCTCCTGAACAAACTGTTGAAGTAGTAGCACTTGATGTTCCTCCTACGTAAGTACAAGTATTTATCACAAATTGCGCATTAGAATAATGTTGTACCCTACCTCCCGCATTATAGGTAGAAGGGAAACTGTAGTCATTATAATCATATTTTGTTCGATAGATAGATCCACCTGCCTGACTTGTATAACGCGATTGTACAGCACTTGTAAATGTAGACCCGTCCCTACTTTCAACCAATACTTCTAGGTTGTCTGTTCCATTGTAAGAAAAAGGGGTTGTGAATGAGATCGTTTTCCAACCACTGGTACCAAAAGTGATACTTCCACTATAAACCAAAGTAAAACCCGTTGTTGTTGGGTAGTTTTTATCAGGAAAAGAAGACAATGAAGTTTGTCTAACGTATATTTTCTGATTATCCAACGTATAACTTGAACTTGAATTAGTTACATAATAGGCAATGGAATTAATCGTTCCGGCAGCTCCCAATTCACTCGCTAAATATAACTGACTACTCCATCCATAGTTAAAATAGGTTTCAAATGGATTAGAATAATCGGAGGAAGTTCCTGTTCCTATTGTTACCGTTGTTTGAGCATGTATCTTAAAGACAGAAAAACATACCAAGGCAAGCAAGGATATGTTTCTAACTAAAATTCGCAATTTACCAAAGAGCATGTATCTTATATTTCTAATTTTTATTAAACGTAATCAGCATTAGTCCCGAACTACTTCTTCAGGCATACGTGCATACTTACATTCTTCACTTAACAAATTATAGATTGTATTTTTAGCGTGAACATTTCCAGCATCATATCCTTTAGATGCAAGAGTAAAAAACAATAAATTTTGATCGAATGTAGATTGTTGTACTTGAAGTGTCAGCTCATGTTTTACCGCATCAAAAGAAACCGCGTGTAAAACTCCAACTGCTGTTTGAGCAATCGATTGAATTTCAGAAGTACATGTAGCATTTCCATATACTTTAACAATAATTTGTGTGGTATCTGGGATACTTGACTGGCCAAATAATCCGATAGAAGTACTAAAAATAATGAAGGTGAAGAAAACAAATTTGAATATTACATTCATAGCTTATTATTAATTTAAATTCCAAACAAAAAGGAACAAAATAAGCTATCCATTCCTAAAACGGAACAAAACTAATAAAATGAAATTAATTTAAAACAAATAAAATAAAGATTAATTCAAAGTCTAATACGCTCTATACAAAAAAATTAGAATAAAAAAAACACGTAATTTCCCTTTTTTACATAGCGTAATTTTACGCAGGTATAGAGAAAATTACTTAACAATAAAAAAACCTCTATCGAAAATGAAACGAAGAGGTTTTGGTAAAATCAACAAGTTATCTAGAACGATAAAACGGATTTGAAAATTAAATAAGAAGACGAAGAAAAGGAAAAAGTAAACTTGAAAATTTATTTTAAAGATTATTTATATTCAAATAAAATCTATTTAAGAATATAAATAGTTGTCGAAGAAATCAGTGTGCAATAAAAAGTTTTAGAATCCAATCACTTTTTCCACTTGGTCTTCTATTTCATCAGCCAACGTATGAAAGAAATCAATTCCTGTAATTTCTTCAACCTTATCAATAGTAGTAGCATAATTTTTAAAATCAACTTTAGCAGTTGAATTGGGTATAATAAAACCAATACCTTCCCAACTACCATTCCGTTTTTGTAGCAAGACCTTATAGTATGCTTTAGGTACAGCAATTCGATGTGGACCAATAGAAGTCATTGAGCTATCAAATACAGGACCTGTAACAACGTACAAACTATCATAAGAGGAGGCCCATCTACGAACTTGCATTTCCAACTTTTTCCATACCCCACGATTAAAACGAGGCAATTGCGGAGACATGTTAGAGTAAAAGAAAGACTCTACCATTGTTTCCATCGAATACCCCATATCCGCAGCAGGAGCTAAGTGACCTCGATCATATCCTGATTTTTTATAATCAATCGAAAAATCCGT
>CANGHE010000027.1 GCA_947453545.1 Flavobacteriia bacterium | reverse complement strand
ATTACGACGAACCTCATTATCGCCGCGAGTCTGGTGGTAGGCACTCCCCTCTTCGTGTATTTCGGGAGCCTGTCTGACCGGGTAGGTCGCAAGAAAATTATGCTGGGCGGTATGGCCCTCGCTGCGCTCGGGTACTACCCCCTTTTCTCGTGGATGTCCACGATTGTAGCCCAGGAGGGCACGATGGTTAATGGCGCGATCTTTCTGACTTGGACTGGAAAGCTTGAATTGGCTTTTATTTGCAGCTTATTGGTGACTTTCGCGGCGATGGCCTACGGCCCGATCGCCGCGTTCCTCGTCGAACTTTTTCCTACCAAAATCCGCTATACCTCCCTCTCCATCCCTTATCACTTTGCTAATGGGGTGTTCGGCGGATGTGCCCCTTTTGTGGCCACCTGGCTGGGAGCCGTCACTCATTCGAATTTTGCCGGATTGTTCTATCCCATCGCCCTAGCGGCCTTAACGGTCATCATTGGCATGATTTATTTGCCTGAAACCAAAGGCCGAGCCCTCAGCGACTAAAATAGGACTATTCGTATAATTCGATGGATAAAATTTCAAATATTCCCTTTAAATAAATTGTCTTTGGCGCCAAACCAAAATGGGGGTATATTTGTTTCTTGAAACCATTTTTCTGAGGCGATTTATTTTGTGACTCAGGATGGCGAAGCCATAGAAAAAATATAATTGATTAACACTTTGAAAAAAGCATTAGTTACAGGAATTACAGGCCAAGATGGTGCCTATCTTGCTGAATTTTTATTAAAAAAAGGGTATGAAGTTCATGGGATTAAGCGTAGATCGTCGTTAATTAATACCCAACGAATTGATCATTTATATCAAGATCCTCATGTACCAGATCGTAATTTACACCTCCATTATGGGGATTTGACTGATAGCACGAATTTAATTCGAATTATTCAGGAAGTACAGCCTGATGAAATATACAATTTAGCAGCAATGAGTCATGTGGCTGTTAGTTTTGAAGAGCCAGAGTATACTGCTAATGCGGATGGAATTGGAACCTTGCGTATTTTAGAAGCCGTTCGTTTACTAGGTCTAACGGAAAAAACTAAAATATATCAAGCATCTACCTCTGAGTTGTATGGATTAGTTCAAGCAGTGCCTCAATCAGAGACAACGCCTTTTTACCCTCGTTCTCCTTACGCGGTAGCAAAGCTTTATGCTTATTGGATTACGGTTAATTACAGGGAAGCATATAATATGTTTGCTTGCAATGGTATTTTATTTAATCACGAATCTCCTCAAAGGGGAGAGACATTTGTTACACGTAAAATTACTCGGGCAACTGCTAAAATAGTCTTGGGTCAAGAAGAGTGTTTGTATTTAGGAAATCTTAATTCAGAAAGAGATTGGGGGCATGCTAAAGACTATATTGAAGGGATGTGGTTGATTTTACAACAAGATAAACCGGAAGATTTTGTGCTTGCTACCGGTGTAACAACAACTATCAGAGAATTTGTCCGCTTAGCTTTTGGTGAAGTTGGTATCGAAATAGGATTTAGAGGGGAAGGAGAAAATGAAGTTGGTTTTGTTATTAAATGTAGTGGAGAATATCAGCTTAAGATTGGTAGGGTTATTGTTAAAGTAGACCCTAAATATTATAGACCAACTGAGGTCGACTTATTGTTGGGTGATCCCCAAAAAGCAATGTCTAAGTTAGGGTGGAAACCCAAGTATGATTTGAAATCTTTAGTTAAAGAAATGATTCAAAGTGATGTTAAGTTGTTTAATAAAATGCTTTAGAATTCAATATTAATGAAAATAGCAGTTATAGGCACAGGATATGTAGGTTTAGTCACAGGTACTTGTTTTGCAGAGACGGGTAATAAGGTGACTTGCGTAGACATTGATATTGCGAAAGTGGACAAATTAAGCTCCGGACAGATCACGATTTACGAGCCAGGATTAGAAAAGATATTTTTAAGAAATATCAAAGAGACGCGTTTAAAATTCACAACAGATTTAGAAGAAGCTATAGCGGATGCAGAGATCATCTTTTTAGCATTGCCTACTCCTCCGGGCGCAGATGGTAGTGCAGATCTAAAATATGTAATGGATGTAGCGGATCATTTAGGAAAAATATTAAAGGGCTATAAAGTCATTGTAAATAAGAGCACTGTGCCAGTGGGTACTGCGGATAAAGTGAGTGCAGCAATTGCAAAAAACTACGCAGGTGCATATGACGTTGTGAGCAATCCAGAGTTTTTGAGAGAGGGTGTTGCGGTGGATGATTTTATGAAACCAGACCGAGTAGTCGTTGGAACAAGTTCAGAGCGCGCTAAAAAATTAATGAGTGAACTATACGCACCATTTGTAAGACAGGGCAATCCAGTCATTTTTATGGATGAGCGTAGTTCGGAGTTGACAAAATATGCAGCTAATAGTTTCCTTGCTACAAAAATATCTTTCATGAACGAAGTGGCACAATTGTGTGAGCGCATGGGGGCAGATGTGGATATGGTGAGAAGAGGGATAGGATCAGACGACAGAATCGGTAAGCGATTTTTATTCCCAGGCATAGGCTATGGTGGGTCATGTTTTCCAAAAGATGTGCAGGCATTAATTATGTCATCGGATGAAGTGAACTATAGCTTTGAGATTTTAAAAGCAGTGGAGAAAGTCAACTCGAATCAAAAATTACATTTAGTTGAGAAGATTAAGGCATACTACAACGGTAATTTAGCTGGTAAGCATTTTGCATTGTGGGGCTTGGCATTTAAACCTAATACGGATGATATCAGAGAAGCACCAGCATTGAATATTATAGAAGCACTAACCGTTGCAGGTGCTACGGTAATGGCTTACGATCCAGAAGCAATGCCCAATGTAAAAAGACAAATTGGAGATAAGATCACCTATGCCGATAATCAATACCACGCATTAGATGGGGCTGCCGCATTGATTATTGCCACTGAGTGGAGTGAGTTTAGAACACCCGATTTTGAACGTATGGAAAAAGAGATCAAACACAAGATTATCTTTGATGGTAGAAACTTATTTGATATGCAAAAGATGATCGAACTTGGCTATTATTACGCGAGTATTGGAAGAGTAGGTTCAGAAATATAAATCTTCCTCTTTAACTAAACAACATGATTCAGAAAAGAATATTAATTACTGGAGCAGCTGGATTTTTAGGGTCGCATTTAAGCGATAGATTTATAAATGAAGGGTACTATGTTATTGGTATGGATAATTTAATCACAGGGGACTTACAAAACATTGCACACTTAAAAAGTAATCCCAATTTTGAGTTTATCCACCATGATATTACTAAGTATATTGAGTTAGAGGGTAGCTTGGATTATATTTTAAATTTTGTATCACCAGCAAGTCCAATTGATTATTTAAAAATACCTATTCAAACTTTAAAAGTGGGTGCAATGGGGACTCATAATTGTTTGGGTTTAGCCAAAGCTAAGGGAGCAAGAATACTAGTTGCAAGTACAAGTGAGGTATATGGCGATCCATTAGTACATCCACAAACTGAAGAGTATTGGGGTAACGTAAACTCTGTGGGTCCAAGAGGAGTATATGATGAAGCTAAACGTTATATGGAAAGCATTACAATGGCTTACCATACTTTTCATAATGTAGAAACAAGAATCATTAGAATCTTTAATACTTATGGACCCAGAATGCGACTAAATGACGGAAGAGCATTACCTGCATTTATTGGCCAGGTACTAAGAGGAGAGGATATGACGGTTTTTGGGGATGGTTCACAAACAAGAAGCTTTTGTTATGTAGATGATTTAGTAGAAGGAATTTACCGCTTATTATTAAGCGATTACTCTAGTCCGGTGAATATTGGCAACCCCAATGAAATTAGCTTGAAAGATTTTGCGGAAGAAGTGTTGAAATTAACAGGTAACACTGTAAAGATCGTGTACAGGCCTTTACCGGTGGATGATCCAAAGCAAAGGCAACCAGATATCACCAAAGCAAGAACTATTTTAGGATGGGAACCTAAAGTGGATAGATCAGATGGCTTAAAATTAACATACGATTACTTTAGAGCTTTGCCACTAAGCGAATGGAATAAACAATCTAAACAATTTAAATAAAATTAAATTTTGATTTTAGAAAGTCTAAATAACCTTTTTTTTGATCTGTTATTTATAATAATTAATTTTTTATTATTTCTACTATTATTTGTAGCCTACAAAAAATTAAAAAACTATTTTGGAAATAATATATTGTTAAAATTTATTTTTTTTTTTATTAATGTAAAATTAGTGTTGTATTATTTACTTCCATCACTTTTTCGGATTTATAGTTCATATCAATTTGAAATAGAAGATCATGTAAAAATATTCGATTTACTAAGAGTGTATATAATAGAGCTAGTCTCATGGATTTTTTGGTTATTGGGTTTTGTAATAATTTTAATCATTAAAGGGAATTCAATAAAATCAAATGATCAAATTCTAACTCAAAATTTTAAAGAATCAAAGCATTTATTATTAATTTTCGCGATCGGTTCAATAATTCAGACATTTTATTCTATTTCATTAAATACTCCAAACATAATATTTTCACTATTCGGACAGTTGTTTTTTTATGCTGGTTTAAGTGTTGGACCAATTTTATTGTTATTTTCTAAGCGTTTATACAATAAATTTTATTTATTAGTTGGCCTGATTTGTTTTTCTCTATCCTTATTGAGCCTTTCAACTAGGGGAGCTTTTGTATATTCAATTCTTTTTCTAACATTTATAATATTTTTTATTATAAGATCTCAAAAGGCGAAATTTGCTTTTATTTTTATTCTTAGTATGCTGATCATAGCGTTTATATTTAGTGGATCGGTAATTAATAGAGTATCTATCGATGAAAACGGATTAAACTTTATCCCAAAGGAAATTTCAGAAAAAAGCGATGGTCGGACATTTGCTCAAGAAATAGAGTGGAGGTTTGGTGCATCTACCCGAATAGGAACCGGATTTTTAGTTATGTATGATGAGGGGCTTAGAGCCGGTATAAATCCAATAAAGCATTCGCTTTTAGGATTTTTACCGAGATCTATTGATCCTAATAAACCTCACCCTAGCACATTAGATGGTCAAGATTTTTTTTCACAAGGAATGTATTTAATTATGGCAAAGGTCGAAGGAAATCCAACTTCAATGGTTGAATTTCCAACTGGCTGCCATTTTTATTGGGAATTCGGAACATTGGGGGTTATTATTTTAAGTATAATATCAGGAATTTATATAGGAGCGTGTTATATACTTTTTAAAAAATTTGGACTTGTAAGTATTCCATTGATGCTGTCCACATTTAAACCTTGGGGTTATGTTGAACCAAAGATTTGGGTGTCAGACATTGCAATGCAACTATATCAAATAATTATTCCTTTTATTGTTTTAGTATTTTTTTACAGGCTAATACAAATGGTACTAAATTTAAAATTCAAAAAAATTGTTTAAATATTTTTTTAACAAGCATTTGGGGGAATTTCTATGGGTTGTTATTGGAAATTCAATTAATATTATTGGCGTTTTATTGGTCATCAAATTATTTACGAAGCAATTATCACAAGAAGAATATGGGATTTATTATTTATCACTAACTGTAGGTATTTTTATTAATCAATTGTTTTTTGGGCCACTTGGAAATTCAGTTTCTAGGTTTTATTTAATTTCGCTTGAAAAACTTCAGCAAAAAAATTTCTTGTATACCTCTTATGATTTGGTTAAAAAAATTGTAGTAATATTGACTGTATTGTTAATTATATCCATATTTATTTTAATTAAAATTGATGGATATCGCTATGTAGGTCTTATTATTTTTACATATTTTTTTTCAGTATTTAGTGGGATATCTTCAATTATTTCTTCACTTCAAAATATAAATAGGGAAAGAAAAATTGTAGCTTTGTTTCAGATTATTGATGCAATTATAAAAATTTGTATTACTTATTTCTTTATTGTCTTTTTTAATCATTCTGCAAACATAGTTGCTTTATCACTATCTATTTCTGCTTTTGTGCTGCTTGTAATGCAGATATTTTATTTGAAAATACATAGTAATATTCTTGATTTCGATGGAACTTCGAAAGTTGAGAATATTTGGAAACGAAAATTAATTACATTTTCGTTTCCTTTCTCAATTTGGGGTATTTTTACTTGGGCTCAAATTTCAAGCGATAGATGGTTTTTGCAAAAATTTTCTGATACAAATTCAATTGCTAAATATGCTGTTTTATTTCAAATCGGGTATTACCCACTTACAATTTTAATGGGATATATTGTTCAAACGGTTACTCCATATATATTTAATCGAGCAGGTGATGGAATTGATCCAAAAAAAAATGCTGCATCAACAAATTTAAATTTTAAAGTTGCATTTTTATCAATTGCAACATCTTTTTTTGTATTTTTATTTACTTTTATATTTCATGATTTAATAGCTATTTTATTAACTTCTTCGAAGTATTATGAAATCTCAATGTATTTTCCTTTTATGATTTTTTCAGGAGGCTTGTTTGCAACCAGTCAAATTTTATCTCTTGATTTTTTAAGTCATTTGAGAATTAATGAATTAATGATTATAAAGATTGCTACTTCAATTGTCGGAATATTTTTTTCATATTTTTTTATAAAATATTATGGATTTATTGGAGCGATATATTCAAATTTTAGTTTTTCTTTAATATATCTTTTGACAATTTTTATAGTTATAACTCTTAGATATAAAATAAATAGTGGCAAGAATTTACTACAGAAATAAAGGGGGAATTGGTAATCAATTATTCATATATTTTTTTGCTAAGGCACTTTCGTTAAAATTTGGAAAAAAAATCTTTGTTGATAATATAACTGGATTTAGAAAAGACTATTATAGTCGTAAACCTTTAGTCAATTCAGTTATTTCTGATTCTGTTCCAGATGCCTCTTTTTTTATACATTTTTTGTTTAGAATATACAGATTTATTCCTGAGTGGTTTTTTTTTGTTTTTGGTGTTAAGGTTATAAGTGAGAAAATAAGTCGTGAGTTTATTTGTCTAAATGATAACTCTATTTTTAAAAATAGAGTTATCATTGTTGATGGATATTTTCAATCATATGTTTATTTTGAAGAGTTTAAATTTGATATTTCTAAAAGTGCATTTATAGATTTTAATGTAATTGATGATTATCAGCCATTTTATGATTTGATTACTAATTCAAATTCTGTAAGTATTCATGTTAGAAGATATCAATATGACAATTTGTTAGATTTAAATTATTATAATCGTGCAATAAATGTTGTTAATGAAAAATTTGAATTTGTAAAATATTTTCTTTTTACTGATGACATTGAATGGTGTAAATTAAATTTAAATAACTCGTCGTTTATATTTATTGATGTTATAAATCCGAATGAAATTCAAGAGTTATATCTCATGAGTTTATGTAACCACAGTATAATTGCAAATAGTAGTTTTAGTTGGTGGGGTGCTTATTTAGGTAATTCATCAAGCTCTAAAATTGTTATAGCACCTAAGAAGACTGATATTGGTGTTTTGGGCTTATTATATCCTGATAACTGGCTTACAATTTAATTTAATATTATGAATGTTTTAATTTTCGATGTTGATTGTAAATCTAGTGGTATAACCTATCCAATTAGAGATGCACTTAATAAAATGGGTCATAATGCTGTAATGTTCGATTGGAAATTATATTTTAATTCTAAATATTATCCTCAGATTATTAATTCTTTAAAAAATAAAGTATTCTTAAAAGCAATTGAATTTAAATTAAATAATGATTTAAAAAACATTGTAAATAATAATAAATTTGATTTATTATTAGTAATGAGAGGAGATCATATTTTCCCAGAAACATTGAAATTTATTAAAACTAGGATTGGTAAAATAGTTAATTGGAATACTGATGACTTATTTAATGATTTAAATTCTTCTAATTTAATTAAAAACTCAATTGAGTTTTATGACATTCATTTTTCACCTCGTAAAAGTTTAAAGAATGAATATTTAAATAAAGGAGCAAAGGCTTTTGAAAATTTAGATTGGTATTACAGGTATGGGTTAGATTATAAAGATGTTTTGGATTTTGAATTTAGTTATTCTCATGAATCAACTTTTATTGGTTCTTGGAGTGAAAGAAGACAATTGTTTATTAGTGAATTGAAAAATGAAAAGGTTAATGTTTATGGTTGGGGGTGGAATAAAAAAGTTAATATATCGGAATATATTAATTGGAATCTTTCGCCTAGTATTACTATCAAACAAATGCATGACGAGTTTTATCGTTCAAAAATTAATATAAATTTACTTACTGTTGAAAATAGAGATTCAAGTAATCTTCGTAATTTTGAAATTCCTTCATCAGGGGGATTTCAATTATCAGAAAGGTCAGATGAAATTTTAGATTTGTTTAAAGAAGATAAAGAAATCGTTTGTTTTAGTTCTTCAGATGAACTAAAAGATAAATATTTATACTATCTCAAAAATGATTCTCTAAGAGAAAAAATAGCTATTGCTGGCCATAAAGCTGTGTTTAATTCAAATAACAGTCTTGTTGATAGGCTGTCACAAATTATATATAAAGTACAAAGTATATGAAATCGAACTTGAAAAAAGTATTTAAAAACAACAAACTAATTAGTTTATTATACTATAATTTTTATGGTATAGTTCGGAATAAAATATTGAATCGCACCAGAAGAATTTTTAAGGATAATTCAAATGTATTTTATAATTCATTTGGAATCGAAATTGGTGGACCAAGTGATATTTTTAAAAAAAATGGTGCTTTGCCTATTTATGAAATAGTTTCTAATATTGATAATATTAATTTTAGCGATATAACTTTTTGGGGGCAAATTGGAACCGGCAATAATTTTATGTTTAATCCGCACAAACTAAACGGGAACCAATTTATAACCGATGCAACTGATCTTGGTATGATAGAAGATAACAAATATGACTTTTTGTTATCTTCACATGTGCTCGAACACATTGCAAATCCTATCAAAGCTTTATTGGAATGGAAGAGGGTTTTAAAAAATGAAGGTTATATTTTAATAATATTACCTAGTCATAAACATACATTTGATCGAAATAGAATTTTGACTGAATTAAATCATCTTATTCTCGATTACAAAAATGATACGAAAGAGAATGATGATACCCATTTTGACGAAATTATTAGACTACATGATGTTGAAATTGACACAACGGTATCATCTTTTGATGAACATGTAAGACGAACATTAGATAATTTTAGTTCACGAATAGTTCATCATCATACTTTTGATATGAATCTTCTTATTTCGTTATTAGAATACTGTTCATTTGATGTAATTGATTCTCAGTTTATAAAACCTTATAATTTAGTTGTCCTAGCTAAAAAAGTCTAAATTTATTTTGAAAAAGGTTGTTTTAAATATTGTGTGGTTCTTTGGAAATTTTTTTAAATTTTTCATTGCTTACAAATTAATTCGATTCCTTATCAGAATTAATGATAGGTTTCGTACAGCTTTTATCTCTAGTGAATTCAAAACCTTTTCGAAAAGTTCTGTCATTCAACATGGATTTTATTTTTTAGGAGGTAAATATATTTCAATCGGGAATTATTCAAATATTGGAAGAAGAGGTGTAATTACAGCTTGGGATAATTATTGTGGCATAAGATATAACCCAGAAATTATAATTGGAGATAATGTTTCTATAGGGGCTGATTGCCATATTACTTCAATAAATAAAATAGTTATTGGGAATAATGTTTTAACAGGTACGAAAGTTACAATTACAGATAATTCGCATGGTGAATTTTCTCAAAATAATTTAAATATTCCTCCTGAAAAAAGGAAATTAATTTCTGATGGCCCAGTAATTATAGGAGATAATGTTTGGATTGGAGATAAGGTTACAATATTGCCCAATGTAATAGTGGGAAATAACTCTATTATTGGGGCTAATTCTGTTGTTACAAAAAGTATTCCTCCAAATTCAGTTGCTGTTGGAATTCCTGCTAAAGTTATAAAGTCACTGCAATGAGTAAAAATAATATTAGAGTTATAGCATATTATCTGCCGCAATTTCATCCAATTGTTGAAAATGACATTTGGTGGGGTAAAGGTTTTACAGAATGGACTAATGTTGGAAGAGCTCAAAAACTGTTTAAAAATCATTATCAACCTAGAATACCTGCAGATTTAGGATATTACGATTTAAGAATGACAGAAGCAAGAGAGGCTCAAGCAGAGCTAGCTGAATTAGCTGGAATTGAAGGGTTTTGTTATTGGCATTATTGGTTTGCGGGAAAGAGATTATTAGAAAAACCTTTTAGTGAAGTGTTAAAATCTCAAAAGCCATCTTTGCCATTTTCATTAGCATGGGCTAACGAAACATGGAGTGGAGTTTGGAATAATAATCCTAAAAGAATTTTGCTAGAACAGACCTATCCTGGGGTGCAGGATTATATAAATCATTTTTATGACACTCTTTCGGCATTTCAAGATGATCGATATATTAAGATAAATGATAAGTTGCTATTCGTAATTTACAAGCCTTTTAATTTGCCTGATCCTAAACTATTTTTCGATACTTGGAATAATTTAGCTTTAAAGAATGGGTTGAATGGATTTTATTTTGTAGGAGTCAGTGCTAAACCTAATACTGAGTCTAAGCAAATACTTGAGATGGGCTTCGACGCAGTGAACTCGTATCGTATAAGTGAGGCAACCAGTGCAATATCAAAAACTCGAAATTTATATAATGCTATTTCCAGACGTTTTTTTTCTGGTAATATTGGATTATCGAAATATGAATATTCTGAAATTATGAATAACTGGGTTAAGCCTGATGATTTTAATGAAAATATTATACCATCACTTGTGCCGAATTGGGATAATTCTCCTAGATCAGGTAAAAATGCTATTATTTTGCATAATAGTACACCAGATTTGTTCGAAGTACATTTGCAAGAAATTATTGAAACAGTTCAGAATAAAACTAACAAAATTGTATTTTTAAAATCGTGGAATGAATGGGCTGAAGGTAATTATGTGGAGCCAGATCTTAAATTTGGAATGGGATATATAAATAAACTAAATAAATACTTTGGTAAATAACGAAGTAAATAGCCTAGTTATAATTGACTCTGTATATATTAATCAGAGTGGAGGGAAAGTTTTGCTTGAAACTTTTATTTCGAAGCTATTAAAGAAAAATGAAATTGAATATTTCTTTTTTCTTTTTGATATCAGAATTAAGTTAAATGAAAATATAGATTTAAATCGATTAAATTTCTTGATTCTAAATAATTCAGAAAAATCTAGAAAGCAATTTTATGATAAAAACAGAAATAGAATTAAATCTATTTTTTGCTTTGCTAATGTTCCTCCTCCTATAAAATTTCACGATAAGTCAGTGTTTATATATTTTCACAATACATTATTGTTAGATAATAAATTTTCAAATTTGTCTAAAATAAATGTATTTATGATTCTCTTAAAGAGAATTTATATAAAATTTAAAATTGTTGATAATTATAATTGGATAGTGCAATCGCCATTAATTTGCGATTCTTTGTCTGAAAAATTTCAGGTTAAAAAGTCTAATATTGAAATTCTGCCAATTTTCAATATTGCCAATTTTATAAATTGTAATCTTAATAAAAAGGAATTTGATAACCATTATCTGTACGTTGCTGATTCTTCAGAGCAGAAAAATCACAATATTTTGCTTGATGCTTGGGAATTATTCGCAAATAAAATTGATAAGTCTAGAGTTTTTTTACATTTAACTTTATCAGTGAATTCATCACAAAAGTTACTAGAAAGAATAGATTTAATGCGATTTAATGGTTATAACATAATGAATCATGGTTTTTGTAATTATGATAAAATAATATCTCTATATTCAAAATGTAATTTTTTGATTTACCCATCCTTGGCTGAAAGTTTTGGTTTGCCACTAGTTGAAGCAGCAGCAGCAGGGTGCAAAGTATTATCTTCTCATTTGCCGTTTGTATTTCAGGTAATTGAACCAAGTTTAACGTTTAATCCAAATGATTCCACATCTATCGCAGATGTACTATTAATTACTCAACAAAACATACCAATTAAATCTTCAATTTTACGTGTTGAAAGTAAGATTGATGAACTAATTAAAAAAATAACTAGCTAATGTTTAAAGATAAGGTCTTATTGATTACTGGAGGAACGGGATCCTTTGGTAATGCAGTTCTAAAAAAGTTTCTACATACTGATATAAAAGAAATCAGAATCTTTAGTAGAGATGAAAAAAAGCAGCATGATATGAGAGTTGCACTTAATAGCAATAAGGTGAAATTTCATATAGGGGATGTAAGAGACTACCAAAGTATTGAAAGTGCTTTGGTAGATGTAGATTACGTTTTCCATGCAGCTGCATTAAAACAAGTGCCATCGTGTGAATTTTATCCTGTTGAAGCAGTTAAAACAAACGTAATTGGAACTGAGAATGTTTTAGTGGCCTCGATTAATAAAGGGGTTAAGAAAGTTGTATGCTTAAGTACAGATAAAGCAGTTTATCCAATAAATGCGATGGGTATTTCTAAGGCAATGATGGAAAAAATAATGGTTGCGAAATCGAGGGTTAGTGGAAATACCATATTGGTAGGAACAAGATATGGAAACGTAATGGCTTCAAGAGGTTCTGTTATACCTTTGTTTTATGAACAAATCTCTTCTGGAGAATCAATTACTGTTACAAATCCTGAAATGACAAGATTTATGATGACTTTGGATGATGCTGTAGAATTAGTATTGTATGCATTTGAACATGGAAATTCGGGTGATATTTTTGTCCAAAAATCGCCAGCGTCTACTATAGGTGAATTGGCTAGAGCTATGATGAAAATTTTTAATTCTAAGGCAGGAATAAATATAATTGGGACTAGACATGCAGAAAAATTATATGAAACATTGTTAGCAAGAGAGGAAGTGATTGTGGCAGAGGATTTAGGAGACTACTATAGAGTTGCAGCAGATAACCGTGATTTAAATTATAATAAATACTTTTCAGAGGGATCAAATTCAGATAAATTATATGATGATTACCATTCTCATAATACAAAAAGGTTATCGGAACCGGAATTGATTTCTTTATTAAACTCAATTGGCTATAAATAAAAGTATGTCAAAACTAAAACTTGTTACAATCCTTGGAACAAGGCCTGAAATTATTAGGCTTTCCGAAATTATCAAATTGGCTGATTCAACATTTGAACATTATTTAATTCATACGGGTCAAAATTATGACCACCAGTTAAATGAAGTATTTTTTGAAGATCTTGCGCTTAGAAAACCTGACTATTTTCTTAATGTTGTAGGAAATTCTCTCGGTGAAACTATTGGGAATGTAATTTCTAAATCATTTGATATTTTAAATACTTTAAAGCCTGATGCGCTACTTGTTTTAGGGGATACTAACAGCGTACTTTGTACTATTGCAGCAAAGAGACTAAAGATTCCTATTTTTCATATGGAATCGGGAAATCGATGTTTTGACCAAAATGTACCTGAAGAAACTAATAGAAAAATATCTGATCATATCAGTGATATAAATTTAACCTATACCGAGAATTCACGTAGGTATTTGCTAAGTGAGGGATTTCGAAAAGATCATATATTTGTGACAGGTTCGCCGTTAAATGAGGTACTTATTAAACATGCTGAAAATATTTCAAAGAGTAATGTGTTACTTGATTGTAAAGTTGAATCAGGAAAGTATTTTGTAGTTAGTGCCCACAGGGAAGAGAATGTAGATATTGTCGGCAACTTTATTGGATTAATGAATTCTTTAAATAAGGTAGCTGAAAAATATAATTTGCCCATCATTTTTTCTGCCCATCCAAGAACTTTGAAGAAAATAAATGAGTTCGGGATTAATTTTAATCCGTTGATTAGAATAGTGTCTCCACTCGGCTTTTTTGATTACGTGTACTTACAACAAAATGCCTATTGCGTATTATCAGATAGCGGGACAATTAGTGAAGAATCTGCAATGATGAACTTTCCAGCTATTAGTATAAGGACTAGTACTGAAAGGCCGGAGGCTATTGATTTCGGTTCGATTGTATTAGGCGGGATAACGGAAAATGAAATATTAAATGCAATTGAAACATGTTTGAAAACAGATGTTAATAATCCATTAGATATTCCATTTGAGTATAAGATCAATAACGTTTCTAAGCGTGTAATTAGAGTGATTCAAAGTTATACAAGTATCATCAATAGAGTGACCTGGAATAAAATATGAAGAAAAAAGTACTTTTAATTGGCTCAGCGGGTATGGCTGGCCAGGTTATCAAAAATGAACTTCTAAATTATTCAGATTCTATAGAAGTATTAGATATCGCAAGAAATTCAAATATCTCAGTACCTTCATTCCTACTTGACATAACTAACTTTTCGGAAGTAGAAAATATAATTTTATCTGGAAATTTTGATTACATAATAAATTGTGTAGGTATTTTAAATAAATCTGCAGAAGAGAACCCAGATTTAGCAATTTTAATAAATTCCTATTTTCCTCATTTTTTGGAGTCCTTAACCAGTAAATTAAATACCAAAATAATTCATATAAGTACTGACTGTGTATTCTCTGGAACCAAAGGGGGATATATAGAATCTGATTTTAGGGATGGTAAAGGATTTTATGCTCAATCAAAAGCTTTAGGAGAATTGTGGAATGATAAGGATTTAACTATCAGGACATCGATAATTGGACCCGATAAAAACTTTAATGGAATTGGGTTATTCAACTGGTTTGTAAAGCAGAAAGGTCAAGTTAATGGGTTTGCAAATGCTTTTTGGAGTGGGGTTACTACTGTTCAACTGGCAGAGGTTATATTAAAAATCATATTAGGCGAAATGAATTTCGCGGGATTAGTTCATTTGACAAATAACTCTAAAATAAGTAAATTCCAATTATTGAATTTGATTAAAGAAGTATTCCAATTAGATGGCATTGAAGTAAAAGAATGCAAAGATTACAGAGTAGACAAATCATTTTTAAATAGTAACCTTGAAGTTCTAAATTTAAGTATTTCGTATAAAGAGATGATAGTTGAAATGTATGAATGGATGAAATTGAATCACTATAATTATTAATATTATTACCATGAAACAGGCAGAACTAAAAAAAATTGCAGAAGATTGTGCGGATAAAATCATGAACGCTGAAGATAATAGCGTGTTTTTTAAAGAGCCATTTAAACATGTCGTTATTGATAATTTTTTTCCAGCAGAATTTGCGCAGGTCTTGTTGGAGAAATTCCCAGATGTCAACAGCTCAGATTGGGAAAGAACAAACGATATTGATATAGAAATTAAGTTAAGGACTATGTGGAAATCTGAATTTGATGTTCCAGAGGGTATTATAGATGCAATTAGAATTTTAAATTCATCATTAATTTTAAAAGCAATGTCAGAGTTATTTGATATTCATAAAATTATGCCTGATCCATATTTTTCTGGTGGCGGATTAAATGCTACAGTTAGTGGAGGTTTATTAGATATTCATGTTGATGGTAACTACCACGATGCTTCTGGATTAAATAGGAGACTAAATGCGATTGTATATTTAAATCCAAGTTGGCAAGAAGGATGGGGTGGAGAGTTTGGATTGTATGATTCAACCGGAGATAACTTGGTGAAAAAAGTAGCGCCACTATATAATAGATTAGTGATTTTTGATACAAATGATTTTAGCTATCACGGATTACCTGATCCTTTGAATTTCCCAGAGGATGATTCAAGAAAATCAATTATTTTATATTATTATACGAAAGAACCTAGGCCTTCTTCACAGATTGCTGTAGAAGAGCCACATTCTGCCTTATGGAAGAAAAGAGGGTTGTTAGATAAAAGAGGTAATAAAACACGAGACTTTAATTGAAAATATTAATCGTATCACAATATTTTTATCCTGAAAATTTCAGGATAAATGATGTTGCTTTAGGCTTAAAAGAAAGAGGCCATGAAGTCACTATCTTAACTGGCAAGCCAAATTACCCATCGGGAAATTATTTTGAAGGCTATAGTTGGTCTTTAAAAAAATCTGAAGTTTGGAATGATATCAAAATTTACAGAACTAACTTACTACTTAGAGGTAACGGTAAAGCGATAAATCTTTTTTTAAATTATTTCTCTTTTGCGATATTCGCAATTTTTAAAATCTTTTCAATTAGGTCTAAATTTGATAAAATATTTGTTTTTGCGCCTTCCCCAATTACAGTTGGTATTCCTGGAATTGTTGCATCAAAAATATTTAATGCTAAATCTATTTTGTGGGTTCATGATTTGTGGCCTGAGAGTATTAGGATAGCTGGTGGTATAGAAAATAAGTTAGTTTTAAACATCATTGATATGATGACAAGGTGGATTTATAAAAATGTAGATAAAATATTAATTCAATCTGAAGGCTTTAGGTCATACATAAATATTCAGGTTGAGGAAAAAGAGAAAATCACTTATTACCCTTTTTATGCTGAACCATTTTATAAATTAGAGAGTCCAAACCCAAAATATTTAAATGAATTACCCAAAGGGTTTAAACTTCTTTTTGCTGGTAATATAGGGGAGGGGCAAAGTTTCCCAACTCTTTTAGCTGCAGCAAAAATTCTTAAAGAAATGAATATGCCTATTCATTGGGTAATATTTGGGGAGGGAAGAATGAAAGAGAGTGTTCAAAGAGAAATAAGTGAATTAGGTCTGAATGATTTTTTTATTTTGAAGGGTTCTCTCCCCGCAACTGAAATGCCTAAATATTTTAGCTGCGTAGATGGTTTGATTGTAAGTTTGAAAAAAAGTGATATTTTTTCGATAACAATTCCGGGGAAACTACAATCTTATCTAGCATGTGGGAGACCAATAATAGGGTCGCTTGATGGTATTGGATCTGAGATTATTAATCAATCCCAAAGTGGGATAACTGCCAAAGCGGAATCTGTTGAAGATTTAGTCAATGCTGTTATTAAGTTGTATAATTCTACCACAGAAGAAAGAATTCAAATGGGCTTAAACGCACGAAGTTATTTTGAAAAAGAATTTGAAAGAGAATTCTTACTTGATAAACTTGAAGGGATATTACATAATTAAAAATTGAAAGATATAATTTTCATTTCTGGAGCTAGTGGTTTTGTTGGTAGCGCTGTTAGGCAATTTTTTTCTAGTAGTGAAATTATAACATTTTTAAGGGGAGAAAAAATAGAAATAACTGATAGTGATATAGTTCTACACTTAGCGGGGAAAGCACACGACCTAAAAAAGGTATCGTCTCCAGATGATTATTACAAAGTAAATACAGAATTAACTAAAGATATATTTGATGCTTTCTTAGCTTCAGATGCGAAATTATTCATTACTCTAAGCTCTGTTAAAGCCGTAGCCGATGAAGTTGATGGCGAATTGACGGAAGATGTCACACCTAATCCAATCACTCACTACGGAAAGAGTAAATTATTAGCAGAGCAGTATATTCTTTCTCAGCCAATTCCAGAAGGCAAACGAGTTTATATATTACGTCCTTGTATGATTCATGGCCCAGGGAATAAAGGGAATCTTAATTTGCTTTACAGTTTAGTATCTAAAGGTTTGCCTTGGCCGCTAGGATTATTTAAAAACTCCCGATCCTACCTATCAATTGAAAACCTTTGCTTTATAATTAAAGAGTTAATAGAAAGAGAAGATATTCCATCTGGAGTGTATAATGTAGCAGATGATGTTCCAATATCTACAAATGAAATAATTAAAATGATTGCCGAATCAAAAGGAAAGCAAGCAAGAATTTTGAATCTGAGTCAGAACCTCGTAAAGGTGCTATCACGTGCTGGCGATTTATTAAAATTGCCACTTAATTCTGAGCGATTACAGAAACTTACTGAGAGCTACAAAGTAAGTAACACTAAGATTAAAGAAGCCTTAGGTAAGCAATTACCCGTCTCATCTAAAGAGGGATTAATGCAAACATTTAAATCTTTTGCTGATAATGTTTAACCGTTTATTCGCTCTTATCGTTCTCATAATATTGTCTCCTATCTTGCTAGCTGTGGCTTTGGCCATATTCATAGAAGACGGATCGCCCATATTCTTCAAGCAAAAAAGAGTAGGCATTAATTATACGTTCTTCAACATCTACAAGTTCAGAAGCATGAAGAAGAATACGCCGAATGTCGCGACGCATTTATTAGTAAACCCCGAATCCTATTTGTTGCGAATAGGAGGGTTGTTGCGGAAATTGAGTTTGGACGAATTACCTAACCTGATCAACATCATCAAAGGTGAAATGGTATTCGTGGGGCCCAGGCCGGCCTTGTATAACCAAGATGATTTAATGGCCTTACGGGTCGCAGCAGGGGTAGACAAACTGAAGCCAGGAATTACAGGCTGGGCACAGATTAACGGGCGTGATGAGATCTCCATTGAGGCAAAGGTGGCGTTGGAGAAAGAGTACTTAGAGAGAAAGTCGGTTTGGTTTGATTTGGTTATTGTGGTAAGGACTTTTACGAGTGTACTTTTTAGTAAGGGGGTGGCGCATTGATTTGGAATTAGATTTTGTTAAGAGAAGCTCGCTGTAAGGTGGGCTTTTTTTGTTTAGGGGGCACTTATACATGCCATTAGATAAAAATCCTATCAACAATTCCTGCAAATCTTCGCTTATCCCAATTTTTAGTTAAATTTGTTTATCTATATAATTACCATAATACTTTTAGTATGAAATTATTCAGTCGAATTCTTTTGACCCTTTCTTTTCTAGTTCTTGTTCACGCAGCCTTTTCCCAGGCGAAACGCAAAGTCGAAGACCTGAGTGAAGAAGAGATTTCTACTTTCTTCGAACGTGCTAATTCTAGCGGTATGACAGAAGCACAACTAGAAAAAGCAGCCAAAGCACAAGGATATACCTCTGCGGATATAGCCAAAATGCGTAGCCGTTTGACGCAGATAGGGGATACGAAAACAAAAGAGAAAACGACCACGTCGAAATCGAAAACATCTTCTAAAAGAACAGTTTCGGGTAAGTTGAGCTCGAAAAAAGGGTCTAAAAATACCGATGAGGAGGACACGGAAGATGTTTCGATGGAAGAAGAAGAAATGGTAGACTCTACTTTGTTGCCTAAGAAAAAGATCTACGGTGCTAACCTTTTTAATAACAAGAAATTAAACTTCGAGCCTGATTTGCGTATTGCCACTCCTGTGAACTATACATTGGGGCCAGATGATGAGTTGAATATTGACATCTTTGGCGAAGTAATGGACAATTATACGGTTACGGTGAGTCCAGAAGGAACGATTAAGATCTTGAACTTGAGCCCTATTTATGTCAATGGATTAAACGTAGAAGCAGCATCTGCACGTATCGTTAGCCGCTTAAGACAATTATACCAAGGATTGAATCGTCCTGGAAGTGGATCTTCTGCGATCATCACTTTAGGAAATGTGCGCAGTATCAAAGTGACCCTCGTAGGGGAAGTGGAGAATCCTGGTTCATACACCATCTCTTCTTTGGCAACCGTATTCAATGCTTTATATTTAGCGGGTGGGCCTAACGAAAATGGTTCCTACCGTAGCATTCGCGTGATAAGAAACAACAAAGTGGTTCGCACGCTAGACTTATACGATTTCTTATTAAAGGCAGATCAAAAAGACAATATCCAATTAAAAGACCAAGATATCATCCGCGTAGGGGATTTTGATTCTCACGTCGAATTAGCAGGCGAAGTAAGACGCCCCATGGTATTCGAAGCCGTGAAAGGGGAAACCTTAAAAGACATCCTTCGCTATGCGGGAGGCTTCACAGATAAGGCTTATACATACTCCTTAAATGTGCGCAGAAACACTTCGCGTGAGTTGAAATTATTAAACATCACGCAAGATGAAGTAGCGACATTCCAGCCTCAGAACGGAGATTCCATTTCCGTGGGTAAAATTATTGAGCGCTATGAAAACCGTGTAACGGTTAGTGGCGCCGTATTTAGACCGGGTGTATTCGCCATCGAAAATGGATTAACCACAGTAAAGGAATTAATTAAACGCGCCGAAGGTCCTCGCGAAAATGCGTTTCTGAATCGCGCGACTATTTCGCGTAGAAAAGAAAATTACGATCCCGAAATGATTTCTTTTGACCTAGGTAAAGTATTGAGAGGGGAACTAGCAGACATCGCGCTGCACCGCGAAGATTCCTTAACGGTTTATTCGCTGGATTCACTGCGTGAGTACCAGAGGGTTAGCATTTTTGGCGAAGTCAATAAACCAGGTATTTTCGAATTCCGTACCGGAATGAAGGTGGCAGATATCATTCTGATGGCGAAAGGCTTTAAAGAAGCAGCTAGTTATGCTAAAATCGAATTATCGCGTCGTGTGATCACGCATGGTAACGACAACGCAACCAATGAAAAAATCATCGTTAAGACTTTTGACATTGATGGTAGCTTGAATATCAGCAACGAAGGAAGTCAATATGAATTGAAACCTTTTGACATCATCTCTATTCGTCGATCGCCTAACTATGAAGTGCAAAGAGGGGTGACAATCGAAGGAATGGTCAATTTCCCAGGTCGCTATGCGATTCCTAAAGATGATCAAAAAATTGCTGATTTGATTTTTGAGGCGGGAGGTCTAAAACCTGAAGGCTATTTAGATGGAGCCATTCTGTACCGTGATTCTACCGTAGTGGGGGTAAAACTTTCTGAAATCCTCAAGAATCCAGCTTCTAAAAACAACCTATTACTCATGGAAAATGACCGTTTAATCATTCCACGTGTGTTAGAAACAGTTAAACTATCCGGAGGTGTTCAAAATCCGATTGCGATTGCTTTCGTAGAAGGATATAGTCTTCAAGACTATTTAGATGGAGCGGGTGGATATACAGAATATGCGGATAAGAGAAACGTATATGTGAAAGCACCGAATGGTATTTCAACGAAAAGAAGACGATTCTTATTCTTTAGAATTAATCCGAAGGTACTTCCAGGGTCGGAGATTGTAGTGCCTGAATTCCCTACGAACATGAAGAAGGGATTAACCACAGCGGAAGTGATGGGTTTAACTTCAGCGCTCGTATCGCTGGCGTTGACATTGACTACCTTAATTAGCAAACTTTAATCTCTCCTTTTCATGTCTACTTTAGAAAATAATCAATTAGAAGATAACGGAGAAATTTCGATCAATTTTGGTGAGATTTTCCGTACGCTGAAGTCGTATCGGATTTTAATAGCTACTTGTGCTGTACTTTTTGCGGCATTAGGGGCTATTTATTCCCTAACGCAGCCTAACGAGTATAGCTCTAACGCGAAACTATTACCGGAATTGGATTCTAAATCCGGTGGTGCAGGTGGAATGGGCGGTTTGAAATCCCTTGCAGGACTAGCTGGCGTAGATCTAGGAGGAAGTTCTTCTGGAGCCGAAGCCATTCGTCCAGATTTATACCCTAACATCGTTCAGAGTGCTCCTTTGTTACAAGAAGTTTTGAAAGCAAAAATCTACAGTACGAAGCACAAGAAATGGCAAACGGTTTTGGACTTCTTATCAGAGAAACAAGATGCTGCTCCTATCGATTTAGGTGGAGATCCGTCTGATGAGGATGTTGTTTCAGATGTGAAATTAGACAAGGTTCCTTCTGCTGCGCTTTCAGCTGATTTAATGAAATTAAACAAGAAAGAACAAGCGGCTATTAAGAAGCTCAGAGCTTCAGTTGTCTTAGAGATTGATAAAAAATCGGGTGTTATTTCTTTGACTACGAAACTGACTAATGCAGTGGCAGCAGCGAATATTACCTCATTAATTCAACACTACTTAACGAAGTATGTGACGGATTACCGCACACAGAAAGCAAGACAAGAATTAACTTTCCTAGAAAAACGCCTTTCTGAATCTCGTGCACGTTATGATCAAGCCTTATTTACCTTAAGCGCTTACCGGGATCAAAACATGAATTTGTTTATGAATGTGGCGAAAGACCGAGAGAAGAAATTACAATATGAGGTAGATATGGCCTACAACTTGTACACGACCATCAGTGGACAATACGAAGAGTCTAAGGTAAAATTACACCGGGAGACGCCGGTATTTAAAGTGCTTGAGCCTGCACAGGTCGCTGTTCAGAAGGATGGCCCTAAGCGTAGCTTGATTACCATCGGGTTTATGTTTGTGGGGTTTTTCTTTTCTTTGATTTATGTGTTTTTTAAGACGGTGAATTTGAAGGAATTACTAGGGTAATTCAGAGTAGAGATAAGAGAGTATAGAGTAGAGAGGAAAGCATAGAGCATAAAGCACAAAGAATAAAGTTGGTATCCCCTGCGGGGATGGTTTTAGTATTTAAGATTTTTTTAAAGAAGCTCGCTGGAAGGTGGGCTTCTTTGTTTTCCTTATTTTATTTTGCTAATTTGTAAATTATAGTATACATTTGAGCCTATATATGTCTGTTTTGTATAATATAATGTACAAATATGAATGAAATATTCTTTGATTCGGTAAAACCAAGTGATGCAAAGCTTCAGATGGGGGCTTGGTGTAAATCCTTACGCCAGCGAAAAGGACTTTCTCAAGAGGAGCTCTCTGCAAAATTGAATTTAT
>CANGHE010000026.1 GCA_947453545.1 Flavobacteriia bacterium | reverse complement strand
CCCAATAATGTATGTAGATCCATTGGGTGATTTTAGAACAAAGTTTGGAGCAAATGTTTATAAATTTTTTCATGGTGGTGAAGTTAGCAAAGCTAAAGGTGGTGAAAGAGCAGGAGAATATTTTGTTGGTAAAGAAGTTGATTATAAAGGCGAAGGTGTTGGAACATCTTACCAACGAACTTTTGATTCTAAAATATCTTCTGGCGCAGAATATATAAGAGGTGGATTAGGAGCCTTTGCTAATTTTAATTTGTTTTTACTTGGTGGAGGTGGAAATCAAACCTATAAAGAAGGTTCTTTTGAAGCTGATGAAATGGCAAGTTCTCCTGGTATTCTGAAAGGTATTGATAAATTGAAAAAAGAATTAGAGAAAGATGTAAAAAATACTAAAACAGAATTTGGTTATGATTTTAGCCCAGATCTTAAGACTGTTTTAAATAAGACACTAGAAACAGGAAATCCTTTAAATGGCTTCAGTATAGAAAATAAGGATGCTCACATTGATGCATTTAAAGACCAATCATGGACAAAACTTTACGTTGGTGGATATGATGGAGCTAAAATTTCCAAAATAGATGCTAATACAGTTAAAATAATCATTGAAAACAAAACAACCGCTAATTCATTTCTAATACACGGCGCCGAATTAATATTTGGTGAAGAAAATGGTGAAAAAATATTTAATAATTTATGGAATAAAACACCATTTTTAAACACATTAAATCAGCGCTTTGAATTTACTGTTCCTTTAAAAAAATAATACCGAAAATGAAAATAATTGTATTATGTAGCTTGAGCCTAATGGCTCTGTTTTTCAGTTCCTGTAAAGAATCTGTTAAACTAGATGAATCAAAATTAGATACCACTTATTTTGTAGGTAAGTATCAAACCGATTACAGAAACGAAATAGAAACAATCATTTTAAAAGAAAATGGGATGTATGACTATTCTCACGGCAAAAATAACGACACAGTAATAAAAGATGCAGGAGAGTGGGGTTTTCAAAAGGAAATGCGATATTTTTATTTAAACGACTTCCCAAATATTAGAGAAAGAAAAGTGTATGAGGAAGAAAAAGAAAAAGTTTTTGATATGATGTTGAGTATTGACAATGTTTCTGATTTAGGAGATTTGTACACCAAAAATCACGAAGAAAGCCGTTATACTTTTGTTAAACTGGACAAGAGTAAAAATAAAAGGTATTTACTCAAAACAGAAAAATAATTAGAAATCCTCTGATAAAATCAGGGTGCACCCCACCGCCCAAGTTTTTAACCTGGGCGGTTTTACAAATATCATATGTTTAAAACAAAATTTCATAACTAAAAATGAATAAACCACTCAATAAAAACACGTTAACCCCAAATTCATTTACGAATTTCGCATATAATGGGATGAAATTGGACGACGAAGTGAGTGGAAATGGGAATAGTTATACGACTTTATTCAGAGAGTTGGATGTGCGTTTGGGACGCTGGTGGGCAGTAGATCTTAAAGCAAAAAAACAACCTTTTTTATCACCTTATAATTCCAATGGAAATAATCCTATCCTAAGAATTGATCCATTCGGCTTAGAAGATTTTATAATAAATCGAAAGGGAAAAGTTAAATCGGTTAAGGGAACTGAAAATAATGAAGGACCCGATAGATTAATTTCAGGAGAGGCAAAGTATAGTAAAAAAACAGGTGAATTAAAGAATTCAAAAAGTAATGTACTTGAAATAGATAAAGGTATACTTCAAAATCAAAAAGAGGTTGATGATGGACATTATTTTAAAATGGATAATTCAGAACAAGCAACTAAACTTTTTAAATTTGTAAGTGAGAAAACTGATGTGGAATTTTCTTTAACTAATTTTGAAAATGAAAAAGGGTCATTTTCAACGCTTTCAACTTCTCATAATTCTCGAGAAGAAACAACTGCACCAAAATTAATGCTATATTTTGATGAATTAGATAAATCATATCCTACTTCACACTCACATAATCATCCTGTATACTTGGATGAACTAGGTCAACATCATTTAGGCTCTCAAAGTGCATCCCCTGGAGATAAAGAACTAAAAAAATGGATAAACGATAATTTCCTAAATCAAATGCAACATGGTGATATAGAAAGAAAAATTAAATTTTATGTTTATAAAGATACAGTTGAGGAATTTTTCGAATATTAGCTTTTGTTTATTTATTTTAATTAATACTTTGAGTTTTAATTTTGTTTTTAGTCAAATTAAAGACGTTAAATTAAAAACAAATGAGTTATTATGTACAAAAGTTTTGCTTACATCTGGCGAGAATAGAGTTTTTGAATTAACAGAAATTTTTAAATCTAATTTAAAAGAAGACATTAATTTAGGTGTAGTTAAATATATTAATTTAAACTACAGAAGTTCAATTGATTTATGTTTACTTACTCCCTATATGATTTCGACAAACAGAATTGGATTTCAATCAGATAAAAATTTCAGATTAATTATATTTGAATTAAATAATATATACTATTTCTGTTATCCAAGAGTATTAGATGAGTTAGGATTTGAATATAAAATTATTCAAGAAAATTTGATTTTGAAAATTGATAATAAAATTCTAAAAAAAAGGATAAAACATAAAGAATGGAAAAAAACTATAATCGAATTAAAATATTCTAACGAAGAAAAAAAATATAAATATCTACGTTATTTAATTCCAAATAGTTCAAATTTGTAAATATTATATATGAAAAACTAAGTATGCTAGTCTAAAGGTTACAATAAATAATAGTATATTACTCTTCATGTAGTCATGTTATAAGAACCTATGCTGAAGATTTAAGAAATGATTATCATTTACTTTATTTTAACGGAAAGTTATTTAATAATTTCTGGTTAGTTTAAATTAATAGAAAAAATCAAAATAAAGTCAATAAATATGCTTATTCATTTAAATATGAACACGTTAACTACAAATCCATTTTCGAATTTCGCATATAATGGGATGAAATTGGACAACGATGTGAGTGGTGTAGGGAATAGTTATACAGCGGAATTTTGGCAAATGGATTCACGATTAGGAAGAAGATGGAATGTTGACCCGTTAGCTGCCAAATTTGCTGGGTGGTCAACATATAATGCTTTCGCTTGTAATCCAATACGTTTTATTGATCCAGACGGTAGAGCTCCACAGGATATTATCGTAACAGCTGCTAATGGTAAGACATTATTCACATTGAATGATGGTAAAAAAGCAATCACAAAAATGACTAGTGAGCAACTTTATTCAAGGGGAATTCAATGGTTTGAGCCTACTGCGAATAATTATATGCCTTTAAAATCTATCGATAAATCATTTTCTAAATCAGATAGAGTTTTACATTTTTCTTGGGGTAATATAGCTTCTTTTGCTGAAGAAGATAGATTTATGATTAGTTATAGACCTGGAGGAAGTGGCGACTGGAAAGCTGATGGGAAGCCTGGAGATGGTTATAGATTGGTTGATGTTGGAGGTGAGCCATATTGGGCTGATGCTATTGGACAGATACCCTTTGCTGTTGATAAATTCACTGATGAATTAGAAGCAACAGGAAGTGTTGCTAAAGCTAGGCAGGCTACTATTGAAACAGGACAGCAATTTGGTGATGGAACAGGTTTAAATTCTGATAAAACAAATGGTTACGATAACGCAATGATTAGAAGGGCTATTAATTGGGCTGCAAAAAGATATAAAACAGCTGAAGGAAGCGGTTGGTTTGGAGATGATCACGACTTACAAAAAACTAAGCATTCTCCTAGTAATTTATCTAAATCTAGTGATGAAAAACAATAATTATGAGTAAGTTTTGGATTAAATTATTGATTTTATCCTGTTTGACAATATTATTATACTATATATTGTTTGACTTAATATGGCATTTTATAAATGAATATTTACCAACAAAAAAAAGTATATCTTTAGGAATTGCTTTATATTATGGTAAAATTCTTTTTAGTATTATTATAATTGCATCAATTTATACTTGGTTGATTAATCGCAAAATAATAAGATTATTATTAATATTTATACTTTTTATTGTCTATTTTTTTTATTGGTATTCGTCTTTAGTTATATATCCAAATAGGATATTATTATTAATAGCATTTTCCCTTTTTTTCTACGGAACTATACATTTTTATATATTTTTCAGAATGAAAAATGATTTAAAGTAAAACAAAAAACGGTGCAATTTGCAAGGTTTTTTGTTACGTAATACTTTGTATTTTACTTTTAGTAATTGTAGATTCCACGCATTATTCAACAAAAGTGTCCAAATAACTGGACAAGTATTATAAATCAACAACTTAAGAATAATCAATCAACCGTCCAAGTTATTAACATGTTCGATTGTTGATTTATAGCGTTTACTCTATAAGTAAAAAATTCTATTGACCGTCTAAAATACATCCTTCAATTAGTAGTTTTCAGCTACTACATTTCATTAAGTTTGTATTAAAATGTAACTTTTTAAATTTTATAAATGTATATGCTAATCAAATTTTAAAAGATTAGTATGGTAAGAATTGAAGAGAAATTTAAATTAAGTACAGCTGAATACAAATCATTTCTAGCAGAATTTCATAAACTAGTTTATGTAGTTGGATACAAAGCCAAACAGCGTGCTTATGAAAAGGCGGTACAAGAGTTTTTATACTTTTGTGAAAAGAATGAAATATATGATATTCGGGAGGTACGTTCCTTAGATTTAGTAAACTACCACACGTATTTATCAACGCGAGAAAATTTGGTCGTTGGGGGTAAGTTATCACGGTCATATATTGCAAAACACATGCACTCACTCACCATTTTTTTTGAATATTTATTTCAAAATGATGTCTTAAAAGGACCTGTAATATTGCCTAGTAGACCAGTTGGGAACGTAAGAAATATACAAATACTTTCCGTTGAAGAAATTAGCTTAATATATGATAGTTTAAGAAGTAAGTTAGATAAAGCCTTTTTTTCTATTGCTTATGGCTGTGGTTTACGACGTAATGAATTGGCACAACTAAATGTTAGTGATATACTTTTAAACAAAGGAATTCTTATTGTACGAAGTGGTAAAAATGAGAAACGAAGAGAAGTTCCGATGAGCAATAGTGTTTTGAAAGATGTTAAAAAATACCTCTTCGAAGAACGCGATAAAAAAGTACATCCTCAATTATTTACGCCCGCATTTTTTGTGTCAAATTTCGGTTACAGGATGACTGATTATCAATTGTATAATAAACTTAAAAAAATATTAAAAAGGATAAATAATACAGAGATAATTTCAAAAAAAATAACCTTACACACTTTAAGGCACAGTATTTCATCCCATCTAATCAATAATGGCGCATCTATTGAATATGTGAAAAATTTTCTAGGCCATGAAGACATTGATACATCCCATATTTATGTTCGTAGACGTAAAATGAAAAACATTATACTTAAACAAGTTAAATAGTTATTTAAATCTTATATAAATAAATAAAAATAATGAATACAAACGCTATAACAATTGAAACATATCTTACTAATAGATATACAAAAAGCACAGCTAAAATTTATTTGTTCTATATAGAAAAGTTCATTGAAAAAGATCCGAATGCAGCTGATTTTCAATTCTCTCAAATCATTGATTACTTGAATGAAGTAAAATCAAAACAAAAGAATAAAACCAAATTACCTATGCTACTTAGTTCAATAAAAACGTACTATAATTATTTGTTAGAAACGGGACAACGCAACTCACATCCGTGCAGAATGCTCGTACAAAAATTCAAAAAAAAGTCGATACAAATTCAAGACCTTTTCACGCGAAAAGAATTAGAAAGAATAATTGATTCAGATCATTGGGCTAATTTTCTTTTGGTTCGAAACCAACTTATTTTTTCTTTTTACATTTACCAGGGTGTATTAAGTTCAGAATTAATTCATCTCAAAATCAACGACATTGATTTTGATCGTAAGAAAGTGAAATTTTGTGGTAATAAATCTGTTACCAGTAGAGTCTTGAGTTTGAACGAAAGACAAGTAAAATTATTAGAGGAATATATAATTCAAATAAGGCCAAAACTCAATCCATTCAAACGAGACGAATTAATTCTAACTTCAAGAGGTGGTGCTGCTACAGTTGATGGTCTATCTTCCTTGTTTGATTCTTTAAAGTATATGTTTCCTGATCGAAAATTAACCGCAACAACGGTAAGACAAAGTGTTATTTCTAATCTTTTAAATCATCATAACTACCTCATCGAGGATGTACAATTATTTGCAGGACAAAAATGGCCAAGCACAACCGAAAGATACAAAAGACACAATATTGAAGACCAACGAAAAAAAATCAACTTATGGCACCCTATGGAAAAGAAATAATCTTATTCTTATAATTTATAGATTCCGCCTAACTAAAATCTCACATTGGTCTAAGTAGGCGGATAAATTTAATTTGTATAAATATGCTTTCGTACAGTTTTATTGAAATTATTTATAACAAGTTTCCCATAAATAATCATAAACAAATCCATTATACGAATCTATCAGTATTCCTTTTTCAAAAAATTCCTCATTTTTATATACCAATGAATCTGTAATGTCCTCATTTTTTTCATTGAAAATAGTATTGTACTTTAAGACTTGTATCTTATCAGTCTCTTTAAAATAAAAATTTGCTTTTGTATAAACTAAACAAGGCATTTTATTTCCTTTAATGTATAAAATGCCTAACAAATTTCTTTTATCCGATGAAGGTACACCATTCTTAATGAAAAATTTAATAAGATCTCTATCATAATCAATTTGTAACTCCAAATGTGTAGAAATTAATTTATCACCTCTAAAACAATCATTTTTCAAATTAAACAAACTGTCAAAGATATTAGATTCCAACTTCAGAACTTTCAAATTAATACAACTTGTTTCTCTTCGTGTAACAAATTCTGGTTCAAGAGCACTAATAAAAACTGTATCATTTTGAGAGAAAACAAATTCAATCGAATTAAAAAAACAAAAGATATAAATTATTAACCTTTTCATATTGTTTACTTAATTTTTACCTCTTAATATTAACATCCCTTTTTTCTCATCTGTTGCTCTATCTATTGGGCCTATTAATCTATTTGCTTTAACAGACACAGAGCCTCTATCGCCAACTTTATACGGTGAATAAAAATTGTTTATTGTATAAATATTAAATTTAATATCTTTATTATTGGTAACTCTTGTCAGGGATTCAATAAATTTCATGTCACTTGAAGCTTCATCTAAATAATAACCCGAAGGAGTTACACTTCCCCCTGGATGAATATGATCATATTGATTTAAATTAGAAAAATCAACATTTTTTAATGCATTATAACCATAATCACATGATTCGTCATGTGAAGTCGTTAATATTCCTGAAATATTCGTTCCATTTTCTCCTTTTGAGTATAATGACCATTCAACATCAGTAGTTAAAGCTAAAAACTCAAAAGTTTTCTTAGCATTTTCATGATCGCCATTAAACACATCAACATTGACATTAACGTCAATTAAATTCATCTTCTCTTTATCATTTCTTTTACCGACAATATTTATTGTTTCTTTAGATCCTAATATACCTTTGTTTAACTGAATAGATAATTCATTCCCATTTTTATCAGTACCTTTTAGTACGTCAAAATCATCGTTAGTTTTTTCTGTTAAATTAACATTACCAGATTTGTCAACTTCATATTTATCATCTAGTGCTCCATTTGGATCTATTCTTAGAATAGGATTATTCTGAACAAAATTGTACGGTGAAACCCATTCTCTTTCGTGTGCCATTGGGTCAACATTCCATCTTCTTCCTAATCGTGAATCCATTTGCCAAAATTCCGCTGTATAACTATTCCCATTTCCACTCACTTCGTTGTCCAATTTCATCCCATTATATGCGAAATTCGTAAATGAATTTGGGGTTAACGTGTTTTTATTAAGTGGTTTATTCATTTTTGCGTATTATTTTCTATTGAAAAAAAATTAAAATATTGGTTATCTATAAAAATGAAATTAATTCTTTAGTTTATTTTGAAAAATAAATAGTTTAAAAGATGAAAATTTTTGTTTTAAAAATCATGCAAGTAGGGAGTTAAATTTCAAATGCATTTTAATACAGAACTTATTAATAGTCTTTTTTTATTGTATATCATACTATGATATTTATCTTCTGTCATTAGTTTAGTTCGATAAAGAAACAACAAATATTTAGGGATTTTATATTTTCTTGAAATTCCAGTAAAATAGTGTTCAGTTTTATAAGGTCTAAAAAAAATATTATTAGAATTCGCTAGTCTGTTAATATACAAATGTTCGTTTGAGTCATCAAGCCCCACAACTGCACAATAACTTAGTCCCTTTTTAATATTAAGACTATCATATTTTAAATATTTAATATTTAATAACCCATTACTATCTTTTAATAGTGTGTTTTTTGAATAAAATATTATTGAGTCTATTTTAACTTGAATAAGCTTTGATGGATTAATAAATTCACAATTAATAATATTCTCTACAGTAAATGTAATGGCAAACGTTTCTTCCATTTTAAGTGTTATAGTATCATTATTTTGACTAAACAATATGGATAAATTATAAATTATCATATAGCATAGTATTACAAATTTTTTCATTTTTTTAAACTTGGGTATATTGGTAGATGTTCAGATTCTTTGAAATCGTTTATGAGACCTTCGAGAGTTTGTATATTTCTCGAAATAGTTATTTGTGTTGGAATTGTAAGAAATGAAACTTTATCGATTCCTCTATTATCAGAATTCGTATTGTTAATAATTCCCATTTCAGTAGGATAACTATAACCTCCACCTCCAGGTGCTAAATAATTTGATCTATGTTTAACACCAACACTTCCTGCAAATTCTTTAGCTTCTACCTCCATTTCAGCTGTAAAATCAGGCATATTTCTTGTTGTATTAAACTCCTTAGAATCTAATATTTGCTTTGCATGATAAACTTCTTCTAATAAAACGTGCTCACCTGTTCCTCCATGCGCTTCCCCAGGTTCAGACCATATTATATGAAATAAATCTTGACCTTTTTTTGTTTTATTCTTGTCAGGAATTATCGTTCCATAACCTTCAATATTAGTGGAATTACCTTTTTCATGAACAAAGAACAAGACCGAATGATCATTGTTAATTTGGTCAAAAGTTTTTACGTATTGCTCGTTATATACTTCACTTACTTGCTTAATTTTACCAAAAATATTCTTTTTGTACTGAGGCGTATATTTCTTATTATGAATTTCTTTAGCTTCCTTGCTTCCAAATTCAATATCATCACCCAACGGATCATTATGCCAAATTGGATTATTATCCATTGAGTTATACGAACTTTGCCAAGGCATTTGTTCGCTCTTTGGATCAACTGCCCACCAGCGTCCCAAACGCACATCCAACTCTCTAAATAAAGTCGTATAACTATTCCCATTTCCACTCACTTCGTTGTCCAATTTCATCCCATTATATGCGAAATTTGTAAAGAGATTTTGAATTAATAAACTATTATTAAGAAGGTTAAGCATTTTAAATCATTGTTTTAAATAAGAAATTCGTATATAATAATAGTTTAACGCTCTATTTATAGCTTCTGAAAGTTCAATATACTTTTTTTTATTCTGTTATGATTGAACCTATGAATTAATAACATGTTTCTAAATAATAATTAAATTCCTTATTATTTAATTTAATCATTCCTATTGATTGTTTTAAATCGTCTAACAGAAATAATTCATTCGTAATATCATTATTATTTTTATCATATAAATATTCAAATATTATTTGAATAGTATCATTTTTCACAGTGAATAATTCATTTATATAACTATTCAAATAAACTAAATATGGTATATCATTATTTATAAATACACCAAATATATCTTCAATATCATTCGGTGCACCTTCATTTATAGTAATGTAAATTGTTTCACTATCATTTGAAAACCTTAGTTCAACATGTGAAAATTTATGCAATTTATTGTATACATGTAAACACGTTTTCTGTAAATTCAATAAACTATCTAAATTATTTGATTTAAGATCTAATTTTTTTACATTTAAACAAATCTCTTTTCGACTTGCTACATTTTCAGTTTCTAATGAATACATATAAATAGTATTTTTCAAATTGTATTGACTCAACGAACTTAATGGGACTAAAAAAAGTAAAAAAATAAAAAAATTGATATACATAAAAATTATGTTTTAATTCTATTTTATAAATAAAATACTATTCATTTCTTTCGAGTAGGATTCTTTGGTTAACGGTCTTGGTTTTTTAGCATTTATATTGATGTTTATCCTACCGCTTATTGTATAAGGATTATAGCCACTTAAATTTGTGTATATATTAAATTTTAATATTCTATCTGAAAATGTTGATTGCATAGAATTAGCAACTGCTATATCTTTTACTGGTTTGTCAAAAGTATAACCTGATGGTGATGTTGAATTACCTGGATGATTATGGTCAAATTGGCTAAAATTAGATTTTAAAAATTCTTCGTCATTTTTTAAGATAAACCATGAAAACTCTTTGCTCTCATCATGTGAGGTTGCTAAACGAGATTTTGTTCCAGCAGAATAAAACGACCATTCAACTTCTGTATTTTGAGCCATGAATTCGAAAAGTTGTTTTCCTTCCGATTCATTGCATTTATATAATTCAACTTCTTTTGTGAAATTTTTAGTTAAAATTTCATCATTACTTTGTAATATTTTTTCCTTTCCATTAAATTTTTCAGTTTGTTTTGAGCTAATTATTCCTTCTTTTATTTGTATACTATTTTCCTCTCCTTTTTCATTAGTTCCTTTAATTACATCAAAATCATCATTCGTTTTTTTCTCAAGAGAAATATTTCCTTTTCTGTCGACTCTGTAATCATCGTCAACAGCACCATTCGGATCAATATTTATAATAGGATTATCACTAAACGCATGATAAGGACTCATCCAGTGCTTAACTACTGGATCTTGGTTCCATCTTCTACCTAATCGTGCGTCATATTGCCAAAATTCTGCTGTATAACTATTCCCATTTCCACTCACTTCGTTGTCCAATTTCATCCCATTATATGCGAAATTTGCAAATGTATTTTGGGTTAAAGTGTTTTTATTGAGTGGTTTATTCATTTTTATGCAGATAATTTTATGTGATTATAAATCTAGTAAAGCTGGTTTTATACTTTTCCAACAATCTTTAAATAAGTGAAAATTAAAGCATATAAAATTGCACAAAATGCACCACCGTATATTTTAATCTCAGATAAAGAACTTAACTTTTTTCTATTTTTGTTCAATGCATATATTAGTAATGTAATACCTACTATATAAAGAAATAAAATAGTAAACCAAGATGATTCGGGATTTTTTGTCATTTAACTTATCATTTTGTTAGATTGTCTTCTATTGCTTCACCAGTATGATTTAATGCACCTTCTAATGGTGTTTTAAGACTTGGTTTAAGAGGAGCTGTAAATTTTCCAATTCCAATACCAATTAATGTAGTAGTAATTCTAATTTTAGCATTATTCAGTGCATTATTTTTATTAGTATTTACATCCATGTGTGTCTCAATTAAATCCGAAGTTATACACAATGCGCCTCCCAGTGGAGCTAGCGGCGTGTACGAAAGATTAATACCAGCTTCATTAAGTCCTTTCGCCATACCTTTTTCTCCCACATACCCATAATCTATATTACCACCCTCAGCACCACCTTCAAACTCTCCATAATTATCCTTACTACCTCTCAAATTAGAAACGCCATAATCTAATAATCCCATAAAATTAAAGAAGGCGTTTCCATGATCTGTTAAATCATTCGAGTTTTCTTTATTAAACGATCTTATTTCGGTATTATATTCTAGACGAGTCTTTCCTTCGTTATTAGATATTCTAGTTTCCTCAGTTTTTACAACATCCCATTTGCCAAAACCTTTTCTAGTAGCAATACCTCCATTTTTAGAAGCATATTCTTTGGCTTTAATTTTAGCGTCAGAGCTAGTTACATTTTTCCAAAATCCAGCGCCTTTTACCCAATCTCCCAACGGATCATTATGCCAAATCGGATTATTGTCCATTGAGTTATACGAACTTTGCCATGGCATTTGTTCACTCTTTGGATCTACTGCCCACCAGCGTCCTAAACGCATATCTAATTCTCTAAATAAAGTCGTATAACTATTCCCATTTCCACTCACTTCGTTGTCCAATTTCATCCCATTATATGCGAAATTCGTAAATGAATTTTGGGTTGATGTATTTATATTAAATGAATTATACATTTTTTTAGTTGTGAAAATATGTTTTAAACATAAGATATTTATAAAACCGCCCAGGTTAACAGTTTGGACGTTGTTTATTTTCAATAAATTATTTATTAAAGATTACCAAAGTCGACTATTAACAAAGTACCAATTTTTTTTATCTTCTTTTGATTTTTTTATCATTTGAATATCTGAGAAATTTTTAATCTTTTCTTTCTTTAACGATGTAAATAAAAGGCCAAAACTTTTCCCTGTAAATCCATCTATAATAAAATAAGTAAACTCAGGTTCAGAAATAATTGAAGTGAATTTATATCTAGAATTGATAACAAAGATAGAATCTGAAATATTTATATTTAACATTTCTGCACTTCTATTTCTAATCTCTTTATTTTTAATTGTTATTGAACCATAAAAATTTAATTTATTAAAATAATGTATTACATACATTAAATCAGATTCTTGATTTTTTGAAAATCTAAACGAACTTTTTTCAGAATTAGAACAATTCGATAATAAAAAGACGATTACTATTAATAAATACTTCATTTTAATGTAATATTCTATAAACAAACACCTTAACAGATCCAGCTTCTATAGCTTTTATTTCATCAGGTTCGTCGAATCTTGCTTTACCTAATCTATATCCTAAATCGGACAATCCCCAACCTTTACCTTCATTATTGGGTCTTTTAATAGTTTCTAAATAAAGAGTCCCTCCGTGAGCAAGAGTTATTGCATTATCTGTTGATATTCCAAATTTAGCTAAAGCTGCTCCCCAAACGTAATTACCTGCTTCATTCCTATTCATTGCGGTATTACCAGCCCCATAAATTTTAAAAGGATCAAGATTTTTCTTTTGATCTAAATAACCTCCATCTCCTGATTCTTTAAAAATATATGAAAATGCATTTTGATTTCCTTTATGAGAAGTTGCATTTTTTAATAAGCTTTTAAACCCTGTTTTAGAACCTGAATTCTCCCAATTTGATTCAAAACCTTTAAAATTTCCGTTTTTTACAACGTCTAACGCTTGATTAGTTAATCTAAAAGCTTTTCCACTTTCATTTTTAATAAAACTTCTATCTCCAGCAAATAATTCGAAAACCCAAGAGCGGTCTATCGTTTTTGATTTTTCTCCTTTAGAATTATAATAAATATCATCTCGTCCATCAGGGTCAATTCTAGAAATAGCATTATTCTTACAAAAATGATATGGTGTCCAATTAGGGTATTTGTTCGCTAACGGGTCAACACTTAACCACCTTCCTAATCTTGAATTGTACATCCTAGCACCAAAGTCATAACTATTCCCATTTCCACTCACTTCGTTGTCCAATTTCATCCCATTATATGCGAAATTAAAAGAGGTATTTTTTGTTAAATGACTCAATTGTAGGTGTTTATTGTTTTGGTTGTGTTAATAAATTCAAAAATAAATATATTTTTGAATTTATGTTTGAATCGAATTACCTGTTTTTGTAAGTAATTTTTATTTTTACTACTTTGTGTTATTAGCTTTACATGTCCTTGTTTGAAATAGATTATAGAGATAATTTGTATTATTTTACTTTGAAAGATGATTGCGGAGAAGTCATGCTACGTAGCAAAGGATATATACAAAAACAAAGTTGTAAAGATGGAATTCATACTGTAAAGATGAATATTGGTCTTGATGCACGTATTCAGATAGATGATAGGGAAGGGGGGAATTACTTTTTCAATGTGGTTGCTATTAATGGAAAGATTGTTGCCCAAAGTAAAAAATTTGCATCAATGGATGAACTAGAACAAGGATTGGTTTTTGTACGTACTATTTATACTATTTGATTAACTAAAACGTATTCTTATTTCGTTGAAACTTTCCTCTTGTTGTTTATAAATTTAAATGAATCAACTGCTTAATAATCCTTAATTTCGAAACTTATTTTTTTTAAAGTCAATTGAATGAAAATTTTAATTCTTTTCCTCACGCTTGTATTGTTTAACGAAGTAGTAGCTCAAGAAATTTCCAAAGACCTCTATTTAAAACGTATTATACGTCAAGAAAATCAAACCTTTCAATTTAAGGTGATGGAAAATAGTACTGATAATGAGGTAACTTATCATCATCCAAAGTTTTATTACTGGTTTAAGAGTCAGCATGTCGTTCGTACACAGGGTGCATCTTCTGGACAATTGTTGCATGGCATATTTGAATCATTCTACGATAATAATCAACTATCTTCTAAAGGCTTATTTAATAAAGGTTTGAAACATGGTGTTTGGACTTATTGGAATCTTCATGGGATTATTATTCGCAAAGAGACATGGGATTATGGAATTCAACGAGGAGATGAAACAGTATATGATGCTCAAGGGAAGTGGTTACAAACTATCGATTATGGTTTCAGAACCAATGAACGTACAAATAAAGACTCTATTATCGTTACAGACAAAGAAGGGGTGCGTAAAAAAGTAATGCTGCTTGATTCTTTGGGTAATCCATTTCAAACGATCAAATTTAAAAATGGGTATCCGGTTAAGGCGAAAGATGGAAAGATATCAGACATCAGACATCAGACAAGAGACAAGAAACATCAGACATCAGACATCAGACAAGAGACATCAGACGTCAGACATCAGACATCAGACGTCAGACATCAGACATCAGACAAGAGACATCAAACAAGAGACATCAGACCTAAGACATCAGACGTGAGACAAGAGACTGAGGGGAATTTTTGGAAGCGATTGTTTTCTAAAAAGAAAACAGACGTTCGATCGCAACAAGCTCCTAAGAAGTTTTCGTGGAAGTTTTGGAAAAAAGATAATTCTGCCAAAAAGTAATATTTTTCATGAAGAAAACTTCTGCATCTGCGCTCGGATATGCAATAGGCTTTTTGCTTTTAATTGCATTGATATGTACAGGTGTATTGGCTATTACTTCTGTTAACAAACGCTTGGAACATTTTTACCTGACAAAAGAACATTTGATTTTTGATAATGTAGTTGCACTGCAACGCGGAGCCAATATGCAGGGAACTACCTCAACTTTGGTTCATCATTCTGGTGATACTTCTACCTTGGTGCGCAAAAAGTGGGGTGTATTTGAAGTAATATCTGCCAAAACATTTCATCGTCATTTAGTTGTTGAATCTTCGGCATTGATTGGTAGAACCTCCAATGCACAACTACCCGTACTGTATATCCCTGAAAACAACCAAGCCTTGAAGTTGGCAGGAGATGCATTGGTAGAAGGGAAAGTTGCAATTTCAGAAAGAGGAGTGGATCGTGCTTACCTTGCTGGTCGTTCATTTTCAAGAAATACACTTATCGCTGGGGAGATAGAAACAAGTGATCGTTTTTTACCTCCTTTGGGAACGACCTTCGAAACGTTGCAACCCGAACAATTGGTACAAGGTTCAAGCGCATTGCAAGATTTACCTCAAGATTCTTCTTTTTCGTTTTATCAACAGACAGCGCTTTACAGTCAAATAGACCCGATTGTTTTGAGCGGAAAACTCTCAGGGAATTTAATCGTACAGTCATTTAGCAAAATAACAATCACCAAGGAATCTGATTTACAACATCTCATTTTGATTGCGCCCATCATTGAATTTGAAAAAGAAACGAAAGCTACCGTTCAAGCAATAGCAAGCAAAGAAATTAGTTGTGCACCAGATGTAACACTTGGTTACCCTTCTGTGTGCGCTTTATTGGAAACGGCACCTGAACGTGATGGGGTGATGCATCACATTGCTATTGGTGAGAATAGTAAAGTTTTGGGAGGTATCCTATTGCACTCTAAACAACCAGATTTTAGAAAGCCGGTACATTTATTATTGGACATTGCATCTGTAATAGGCGGTATGGTTTATAATGTTGGTGCAACAGAAATAAAGGGAAGTATATTAGGTCATTGTTATACGAACTCACTTGTTTTGCGCTATGGCGGAGGAGAAAATACAAATCACCTGTTGGATTGTACGCTCTCTTCAACCCAATTGCCTAAGGATTTTATATTTCCATCGTGGTTAAAAAATGGAAATGATGGTAAACAAACAATCTTATGTCGCTTGTGATTCCATACTCCAAACATATCGTCCTTCGTATCAAAGCTTCTTCCATTGCAGAAGTAGTCATCGCGTTGTCCATTATTGCATTGTGTTTTGGGATTGCCAGTTTGGTTTTTATCCGTTCGTTGAGTACAAGTGCTCGATTTGAAGATGTACGCAAGCAAACAGAAATACAAAGCCAGGTATTGCACTACCTTTTTACAGACAGTGATTCACTTCGTTTGATGCAACCCGATGATACACACGTTGAAATTTTACCAGACCCACTTTCCGATTCAATCGAAGTGATTGAATTTAAGAGTTTGTCCGATAGGGTACTATGGAATCAACAACTCGTAATAAAATAAGCCATGCATCAAAAAGATAAAAATATTCGTTCTGTCGCTGCCTTTACTATTTTAGAGGTAGTCATAGTATTGAGTATCATGAGCGTGCTTATAACCATCATTGCAGTTGCAAGCAATCGTTTTCAAGAGCAATTGAAACAAACCAGTGTAATTCAAGAATCATTGAATCGTTTTTACGCCATACGTTCCGCCTTATGGTATGAATTGTATACATCAGACTCAATAAACGTAGAAAATAATCAAGCAACGATTTTTATGCCTGAACGCACTGTTTCTTATAAAATCGAAGAAGATACGCTTTATAGAATGCATCAAGAAACTTGGCAAAGTTTACATCAACCAATGCTAGGAATTCAAGCAACGAAAGAAAATGAAACCCAACAAGTAAGCTTTCAATTTGATTGGAAAGATGCCCCCATGGAATTACGTTATTACAGTCAGAACGGCTTGAAACAAAAGATGGATAATTTTTTTGAACACTACAAACGATGAGCGAGCGTAAGAATATATTGCAACGAGAGTTACGCTTTGGAAATGTGTTTTCAGACAAGGCGAAAGAAGGATTTTACAATGAGTTTGGTAACCTATTAGAAAGTGGTGTAGATATTCAACGTGCCTTGAACATATTGATTGAAGAGCAAGAGAAAAGTAGCATACGTGAACTATTAGAACACGTACTTTCAGGATTGATAAGCGGTAATTCCTTGTCGGAAGCATGTAAGAAAACGACGCATTTTACAACGTATGAATACCAAAGTATTCGCATAGGAGAAGAAACAGGAAGATTGAATTTGGTATTGGAACACCTATCACATTTTTATGGAGATAAAGTAAAATTGCGCAGACAATTGATTGGCGTATTTGCCTATCCTGCTTTTGTAATTAGTATTACGATAGGAGTATTGTATTTTATGTTGACCAGTGTCGTACCGATGTTTAAAGATGTATTCACCCAATTTGGTCAAGAACTTCCTTACCTAACACAAAAAATCATTTGGTTATCCAATTACTTCCCGACCTTTTTATTGTTTTTTGCTTTGGGAGTAATCGGTTTTGGAATTTATGGGTACACCCAACGCCAAGAAGTTTGGTTTCGTAAATCGATGTCTCAATTTGCTTTAAACGTTCCCGTTTTTGGAATCTTGATTCGTAAAATATACTTAGCACGTTTTTGTCAAAGTATGACCTTGTTACTCTCTTCCCGAACCCCATTGGTAAGCAGTTTGGAATTAGTAGAAGAAATGATTGGATTTTACCCCTTGGAAGAAGCCATGCGCGAAACAAAAAAAGTAATTTTAGCAGGAGAGAGTTTGAATACAGGCTTATCTAAATTTGCTATTTTTGACAAACGATTGATTTCCATGGTGAAAATCGCAGAGGAAATCAACCAGTTAGACAAAGCATTTGATCGGTTAACAAAACAATACCAAGAAGATGTAGCCTATCGTTCCAAGTTATTAGGGACAGTAATTGAGCCAATGATAATCGTTATTATTGGACTCGTAGTCGGAGTTATTATGGTAGCCATGTACTTGCCGATGTTTAATTTGAGTAATGTGATAAAATAAGACATATATGCCTTTACAATTGAAAAAGATTCGTACACAATCCTTCTTCCTCCAAAGAGAACAAAAAACATTTCTAACGCACAAGGTAAGTGCATTTTCACTAGCAGAAATTTTGATCGTGCTTGCCATCATGGGAATCTTGATTATGCTTGTAGTACCCAATCAAGCAGGAGTAGCATCACGGACTAAAAGTTTAGAAGCACAACAAGAGTTGAAGATGGTTCAAAATTTACAATATGCCTATTTTTTACAGTTTTCAAAATATGCACCAGATTTAACAACGATAAACTATATGCCTCACAAAACAGTCATTGCAGGAGGTACAGCCAATTATGAAATTTCTATCGTTGAATCGACCCCCACAGGATTTAAAGCCAAGGCAGAAGCTGTGCAAGACTTTGATGGCGATGGAGTAAAAAACAGTTGGGAAATTGATCAAGACGGTGTATTAAAAGAAGTACAAGCAGATTAATGATTCCTCTTATCCTTATCATTCTCGTATTATTGGTGTTGGGCTGGCAAGACATTCGCAGCCGAAGTGTTTGGGTATTTTTATTCCCATTGCTTTTCGTGTTTTCCCTTTGGTACAAATGGGATACCCTTCAATTATCCCAATGTTTGTGGAATATAGGGTTTTTGGTGTTTAGTTTTTTAGGCTTGACTTTATACTTAACGTTTAAAGAAAGACAGTTGGTAGCAATTTGGAAGGGTTATTTTTCTTGGGGTGATATTTTATTTTTATTATCCATTGTTCCTTTACTCTGGTTTGCACCTTATTTGCTGTATTTCACCATGGGCACGATTATTAGTCTTCTTATTCATACGACCATCTTACTTACCCAACCCAAGCCACCTAAGACAATTCCCTATGCAGGTTATATGTCATTCGTGCTGATAGGATTTTTATTTATTGAGTCGAAGGTATTGGATTTTATCCTCTACCAACAAAATTGAGATAGACAGATTGGAACAAACTATAGAAATAACACCAGAATTACAACAATTGATTCGCTCAGATTTAGCGTGGCATTACCGTGTATTACCCATTGGTATGTCCGAAAATTTGTTAACTTTTTTAGTCGATGGACAGCAAGATTTAGCGAATATCCAAGAAGAGTTGGTAGCTTTATTAGGCAAGCAAGTACAACTCGAAGCCAAAGATACTATTGAAATACAACGTTTGTTAGGAAGGTATTACCGTACTACGAATGACCAAGAACAACGCATCGTTTTTGATGCTAAAATAGATTTTGTTGACCGCTTGATTCAAGAAGCCAACAGCATTGGAAGTAGTGATATTCACATTGAGATTTTTGGAGAGAAAGCACGTGTTCGTATGCGTGTAGATGGCGTTTTGATCCAACGCTATATGGTCGATAAAAACGATTACCCTGAGTTAATCAATAAAATTAAAATACGTAGCAACCTGGATATTTCAGAAAAGCGACTTCCACAAGATGGACGTATTCAATACGATGATTTTGATTTACGTGTATCCATTCTACCCACCTTGCATGGTGAAAAAATAGTATTGCGTATTCTAGGAAAAGATGCATCGTCTTTGCAAATAGAGAAATTAGGATTTACCGCAAAAGAACAACGCGATTATTTAGAAGGCATCAAGAAACCCAATGGTATCATTTTGATAAGTGGTCCAACAGGGTCTGGTAAAACAACTACTTTGTATGCAACGCTGAAATTGTTGAACGACGAAAAACGCAATATTGTTACCGTAGAAGACCCAATCGAATATACCTTGGATGGAATCAATCAAGTACAATTGAAAGAGTCAATCGGCTTAACTTTTGCAAGTGCTTTGCGTTCGTTTTTACGTCAAGACCCTGATGTAATTATGCTTGGAGAGATACGTGATGCAGAAACGGCACAAATGGCCATCAGAGCAGCATTGACAGGACACTTAGTGCTTTCAACCATACATACCAATTCAGCTTGGGGAACCATTTCACGTTTGATAGACATGGGAGTACCCTCCTTTTTACTTGCCAATACAATCAACTTATCCGTTGCCCAACGTTTGGTTAGAAAGTTATGTACCCACTGCCAACAAGAAAAACCTTTGTCGGTACTGGATTGGCCGATAGGAATTTCAACCGAACTCATTCCTTCCAAACAAAGTGTAGCTGTAGGTTGTGACCACTGTCATTACACAGGGTACAAAGGAAGAATTGCCTTGTATGAAGTTATACCGATGGATAACACCTTGGCAACAAGTATCAAAAATAATGAGAATGATATCAGTTTCATACTGAAAGAAAGAGGAATCAAAACATTGAGTGAAGGTGCTCTTGAATTACTAACGACACAGACAACGTCCTTGGAAGAAGTCTATGCACTGCTTGCAGGAAATTAATACGAATAGAAAATGAAGATGAAGAATACGTGGTTTATAGTTGTGCTATTGTTTAGCATGCAATGGACTTTTGGACAACATTATACCGAAGATCAATTGCGTGAGCAACTGGATAGTTTGTCTAAAAGTAACAAGGGGTATTCCAATGCGGTGCAGCTCAACATTTCAGGATTACCTTTGTATGAGTTTGTAAATACCCTTGGGTTGGATAATAACTTAAATATATCTGTAGACCCTTCGATAACACAACCGATATCCTATAATTTTCACGATGCACGTGTTAAAGATATTTTAGTGTTTTTGTATGTGAATTTTGAGTTAGAATATGAGTTCGTTGGTTCTATTTTATCCATAAAAAAGCGTGCTAAAAAAGAAGAGCTTGTTATCGTACCGAAGAGAGAATTAGATATCCGTTTCAATACAGCTAATGATTTTCTTTCAGTGAGTTTACAAAACGATACCCTGTGGAAAGTTTTCAATAAAATCACCAAGTTGACAGAAAAAAACTTTGTCATTCAGCCCGAAGTGAGAGAAAAGCAATTGAATGCCTTCTATCAAAACAGACCCTATGAACAAGTTTTGGAAATGATAGCCAAAGCCAATGGATTACAAATAGACAAAGAAAAAGAAGGAGAATTCCATATCAGTCTTGCACAACAAGAGACCCCACAAGAAAAAGATAAAAACAAAAACACTCCCTCCAAAGATAAAAACAAGAAGAAGAAAGACCATGCTCCTGGCAATTCAAACGATGATTTGATTCTTACTAAAAATGATAATGGCTTGCTCGATGTTTATGCAAATAACGTAGAAATAGCAGAAATTATAAAAGAAGCAACCAAAGAAGCAGGCGCACATTATGTATTGCATACAAACGTAGATGGGAAAGCACAATTGGATTTAAAAGGAGTAACAATCGATGGCTTATTGGGGCATCTTTTCAGAAATTCAAAATACAATTACTTGTTAACCGATGGTGTGTATATTATAGGAGAATCTAAAGCAGAAGGTGTTCGTAAGGCTGAGTTAGTGCGTATGGAAAATAGAACCGTTGAAAATGTACTTTCTAGCATACCCAAAGAATTAATGAGCGATGTCACCGTGAGTGAGTTTTTAGAGTTGAACGGTTTGATTGTTTCAGGAAATGAACGCAGCATAGTCGAATTACGTAAATTCTTAAAATCCATTGATGTTGTTGTTCCTATGATTCAAATTGATGTGATGTTGTTGTACTCCCAAAAAGGAAATTCAAACAAAACAGGAATACAAGCAGGATTGAAAGACAAACCAAGTACGACAACAGGAACAGTTTATCCTAATTACGATATGACGTTGAATGCTTCCTCAATCAATGACTTATTGAGTTCCCTGTCAGGATTTGGAGTATTAAACTTAGGGAAAGTGACAGATAACTTTTATGTTTCCTTGAATGCCTTAGAATCAAACAATATCATCGAAATAGAGAGTACACCAAAGATTGCTACCTTGAATGGACAAAAAGCAAGTATTTCAATTGGTCAAACAACCTATTACCAAGAAACACAAGTTAATGTTCAGACATCCGTTACACAATCAGGAACTATACAATCCAAAACATGGAAATCCATTGATGCAAATTTGTCGGTTAAAATCAAACCCTTAGTGAGTGCAGACGAACAAATTACCTTGTCTATCTCCGTACAACAAAATGATTTCTCAGGAAAAGTTGATCCAACTTCACCACCGAATATGACTACCCAAACATTTGAATCGCTTGTGCGCGTTAAAAATGGGGAAGTAATCTTACTAGGAGGTTTAGACAAAAAAACCAATACAGAATCAGGTTCAGGAGTGCCACTACTTTCAAGAATTCCAGTCTTGAAGTGGATATTTGGGAATCGCTCCAAAGATAAGTCAAAATCGAAATTACACATCTTAGTTAAATCTACTGTTACCTACTAAATGAAGACTTGGAAAGAAATATGGTTCCCTTCTGAATACCAGTTGCTTCAAGTACAATTTGTACATGAACAGGCGGTGTATCATTTATGTAACGTTCGTAAAGGGCAAATACAATCCATTGGTGAAAAGTATGATACGCTCGAATCTTTGTATACGGCAACTAAGAAAACTACACCCATAGCCATACACGTATCAGGAACAGGAGTGTTAACGCGCCATACAGCATATGTTCAAGGATATAAAGAACAATTGATCGTCAATGGAGACAAGGATGATTTTTATTTCAATACCTACCACGATGATTCTACCATTTTAGTTAGCTTTTTCCGTAAAAAATTAATCGAAGAATTG
>CANGHE010000025.1 GCA_947453545.1 Flavobacteriia bacterium | reverse complement strand
TTCAAGATTTTTCATTGAGGTAAAGATAGTTAATTATTAATGTTTAATGGTGAATGATTAATGGTGAATGTTTGATGTTAGATCTTGGATGTCTAATTCATCTACATTGGAAATTATTAAAATGTTATATAATTGCGTTATCTTTGCAAAACAAAATCAAATTCTATGGCCTTAAATTCTACAATTCGCGTAACCAAAGATTTTACTTTTGATATGGCACACGCTTTATATGGTTATGATGGACCTTGTAAAAATATTCATGGTCATACTTATCACTTAAGTATTACATTGATGGGGAAACCTATTGCTGATATTGAACATGTTAAATTAGGAATGGTTATCGATTTTGGTGATTTAAAAGAAGTCGTGAAAAGAGAAATTATTGAAATTTTTGACCACGCATTGGTTTTGAATGAAGAAGCACCATATTCTAAATCGGAAGTTATCTCAAACGAATTTGAAAAAGTAATTTTAATGGCTTTTCAACCAACGTGTGAAAATTTACTTCTACACTTTGTAACCTTGTTAAATGATAAATTTGCACACGATACTCAATTGGTTGCGATTCGATTACAAGAAACACCAAATTCAGGTGCTGAATGGCGTCTAGAAGACAATAAATAATTGATATCAAGATACATTAGATTATCATTCAATTTTTTTTAAAAAAAATCTACATAATCAAAAAGGGCTTCTCGAAAGAAGCCCTTTATGTTTTTTAACCCTGTAGATGTTAAATTTGATCCGTACAACCCTTAACGAAAGGAAAATTAAAAAGTTTCAAAAAAAAAACTAAAAATTACATTTTATTTAACAACCATTTCATTTTCAACAAACTAATCGCATATTTAATTTCTAATTCTACCAACTTATTCTCTGCTGACAAGTAACTTTGTTCGCGTGTATTGATTAAAAACAAAGAACTTTCACCAGCATAAAACCTAGTCAATTCAGCATCTCTTAATTTTTTCGCATGATCAACTAAGCGTTGTTGCGTTGTTAAATTGGTTGAAAGCAGTTGTATATCATTCGACATACTAGATACTTTCCATTGATACTCTCGTTTTTTGTCAGCTAAATCATATGATGCGTTTTCCATTTTTGCTTTTGTCAGACGAACACCTCCACGCTCTTTTCTTAAGAAAAGAGGGACATAACCTGTGATACCTACTTTGTAATTTTGCATTGAAATAGGTGACAACTGATTATCTCCAACTGGTTTAGTCAACACATTGTAATTCAAATTAATCGTTGGCTTCAAAACTTCTTTCTTCCACCTTAACTCTAAAGCCAATTGTTCCACCTTATAGTTTGCCTGTTGAATTGAAGGCAATGAATCAATTTCTTTTGTTATATCTAATGGAGAAATCGTTTGAACAACATCTAATTGAGGGATTACCTTTGCAGGAATATCTACTGGAATCAAATTATCATTCCACAAAAAAGTTTGAACCATCAACTTTGTATTCGCATATAGAGTTTGCGCCTGATTTTGTTCAACTGTTCTATTTTCTAATAAAATAAGTGCTTCCACCGTATCTATTGCTGAACTCTCACCAGCCAAAGTCTGCTCCTTAACAGCCAAAAAACGCTGAGACGCCAACTCATACCCCTCCTTTGCGATACGTAACTTTTTATATGCTTCTACCCAAGACCAATAAGAAGCATAGGCATCCAGTAACACATCATTTATTTGTAGTTGTTGTTCAATAAGCCCTAAAGACTGTAAATTCTTCGCTTGTTGTAATTGCAACCTACGCTCATCATACAATAAGCCTTGTCCTAATGGAATTTCGATACCAGCATACCACAGACCAGCGCTTGGTACAGTCATATCGTTATTCAAATAATACCCTCTATTAGCCTCATAACCAGATTTAAGATTTGCGCCTATCCAAGTTGGGATTTTTATTGACGTATTAGAAGTCCAATAATACTCTTTCCCATCAAAGGATTTTTGACCAATGTTACTTGCAATAGATGGATCGAAACCACCACTCGCTTTTAATCTTTCTGCATCACCTAAACGTTTTAAGTTTTCAGCCTTAGCAAGAAGAGGGTGGTTTTTCAAAACTGTTGCTTTGTATGCATCAAAAGAAAAAACCTCTTCTTGTGATAAAGAAAGATTAACACAGCCTATTACGAATAAAAAAAAGACGAATCGTTGCTTCATTTTTTTGCTTTTTTAGATGTTTCCGTTGGTTTTCCTTCATAGAATTCCGGTGGGAATCCATTCAAATTCCTCCATATTTCATACCAAATAGGTACATTTTCAAGCAGTGTAAACGTTTTTACACCACCCCCAACACGAAGCCCTTTTGGCCAATTTCCATCTTCATCTTTATCCGGAACAGCCAACACCCTATACATACCATTAGAGCTACTGAAATTATCAATGGCTAAAATCTCTCCCCCAAAGGTTCCGAAAGAAGCATCTGGCCATCCTCCAAAAACCACAGCAGGCCAACCATCAAATTGCAAACGCACATGCTCCCCTTTTTTCATCAAAGGATAATTCATCGGTTCGATGTAAAACTCAACAGCTAAATCATATTTCTCTGGCATCACAGTTAACAACTCCTCTCCTTCTTTAATAATTTCACCAACTCCAGAGCGAACTAACTTTGTAACATAGCCTGTATTTGGTGCGGTAACATAATAATAACCTTGTCGAATAATATAATTAGACAATTGATTTTCTAATTTTTCTGTATTTGATGATGCTTCTTGTTGATCGGAAAATGCAGAAGAAAGTTCAGATTCCACTTTTGAAACTTTTTCTACATATTCATTTTGGATATTAGCAATTTCAATTTTGGCATTTAAGTATTCATTTTTAGCAATAAACAACTTATTTTCCCACGCAATTGTTTTCGCCATTGTTTCTTGCAGTTTAACATTTGCCAATTCGACATCCTTCATCGATTTTAAGCCTTTTGAGTATAAGTCTTCCGTACGTTTGAATTGACGTTCAGCAATGCGTAATTGAGCATCCATTGCTACATAATCAATACTATCAGACTTAACTTTCAAGCGCGCTTGTTTGAGTTTGTTCTTTGTTTGTTGAAGTTTCAGCTTCAAAATTGCAGCGAATGCATCTTTTTGACGTGTTAAAGCAGCGACTTTGTTTTTATAGGATTGTACACTATTTTTCTTAAATCCAACTTGTTTAGAAGTTCTTTCTACCAAATTAGGATCGAAATAGTCACTTTTCACCTCGCTAATGTAAACCAAGGTATCCCCTTTGTTTACGAAATCTCCTTCTTTTACATACCATTTTTCGAGTTTACCAGCAATGATGGAATGAACAGATTGTGGTCGTTGATCTGGATATAAGGTAGTTAAATACCCTTTGGAGCTAACATTTTGTGTCCAGGGTAAGAACATAAAAACCAAGGTAATTGCTAATAAAGTTAAGATAAGTTGACGAAAACGTTTATCCCAACCATCTCTCGCTACTTTATCAAACACACTAAATTTAGTTGTGTCTACTTTATCATGTATTTTATTATCTGAAATATTTAACATCGTACATTATTTAAATGATTTGCAATATTCTTCATACGTTCCAACGAAGGTTATTTTACCTCCATCCAATTTCACAATTTGCTTGAAATAAGGTAACCACAATTCATTTTTAGTGGCTGCAACCAAAGTCCAAGTGGCAGTATCACGAAACAATAATTCTTTCAAATGATCCACACTTTTTAACGAACTTGAAGTAAAACGTTGTTGATCATCTACTAAAAGTAATTTTGGTTTATTAATGATACATCTTGCAAGCATAATTTTTTGGGTTACACTTCGAGAAAATCTTCTTGCATCCGGAAGAATTATAGTTGAAAATCCATCCGGTAGTTTTTTAACATCCTCCAATAATCTTGTATCTTCAGCTACTTTCAATAAATCTTGAAACGAGACACCATCTCTACCCATTGTAATATTTTCTTCGATAGTACCTGAAAACAACTGTTGTTCTGCAATATAATCACCTATTTCAGCCCGTAATTGTTCAATATTTAAATCGCCCATCGGAATATTATTGTAAGAAACACTACCAGCTTGAATAGGATACATACCTCCAAGTATTTTCAATAAAGAAGTTTTTCCAGAACCATCATCTCCAAAAAAGATTGTATGTTGTTTACTTTCTATTGTTAGATTAAAATCATTTAATTGAAATTTATGATTTGAATCATAAGCAAAATTTACATTCGTAAGATCAATTTTAAAAGCATTTTCACCCAAAGCATGATTCGATTTTTGTAGGTTACTTTCAATTTCAATATCCATTACATGCCCAATTTTATCTATTGCCGCTAATACATCGTAGAAAGTTTCTAAACCAGTAATCAATTTTTCTACAGCTCCCATTATCAACAATATAATAATCTCAGAAGCAACAAACTGACCTATATTCATTTGATTATTAATCACTAATACTCCACCAACAATTAGCATTAATAAGGCAATCAACATCTTAAAACTTGTCAATTGAATGAATTGACGTAAGAGTACTTTGAAATGACTTTCTCGGCTTTTTATATACCCTTCTACCAATTCGTTTGTTCTATCCAAAGGAAGTTTGCTATTCCCTACCAACTTAAAAGTGTTCATTGTTCGTGCTAATTCCTCCAACCAAAAAGCAACTTTGTATTTATATTTCGACTCATCTATTGCCGTTTTCACCCCTTTTTTACCTGTATTGTACAATACAAAAATTAATAGCGTAAGAAGTAATAGACTAAATACAATGAAGAAGGAATTATACAAGGACAGTAATATTAATCCGAATAACAATTGAAGAATTGCCGCAGAAAAATCAATCAGCAACTTTGGAATACCTTTCTGTAAAGTCATCGTGTCAAAGAAACGATTTATTAATTCAGGAGTATAAGTATTCGACATCGCAAAGGTTTTGAACCTTGGAATACGATAAGCAAATTCAAAGGAAGATCGAACAAAAATCTTTTGCTGTAAATTTTCTGTAATTCTTAATTGTACAAATTGAAGCACCCCAGAGAAAATAATTCCTATTACTACCAGAAGAACTAGTACAATCCAAGTAGCAGAAACAGTTCCAAGTTGGACCAAGTTGATAATCGCTTGTATACCTAAGGGCAAAGAAAGATTTGTTATTCCAATAAAGATTGAATACAAATAAATGTGTGATATTTCCTTTTTATCAACATTGAATAACTTCAATAATCGTTGATAGGGTTTTAAGATTGAATTTTCCATATTACTTTAATGTTTTTAGACAGATGTCAATTAAAAAATCTTCTAATCTTTCTTGAATATGCATTTCGTTTGTCAATCTCGGTAAATGCATACCAAAATACCTTTGATGAAAAGAGCTTTCAAGTATTGTAGAAACTAATGCATTAGGATATGAATAAGATGGATTAATTTCCAATATTATATTTGCTATTCGATCTACTAATTTTTTATATTGTACAAAATAGCCAGCATTATTTTCTTGATCTACTTTTTTTGATAAATATGTTTTAGAAGACTCTATTGCTATAACCTCTTGCAATACTTCTTCATCAATATAAGGTGTACGCATATCATTATTTACTTTTTGCGTCAATACCCGTATGATGCGTCTTAATTTTTCATGTGAACTTTCAATGTTTGTCACTGCAAAGGCTATGTTTACATCCATCCAAGCCCAATAGAAATTAAATAGATATGCCAAAAATTGATGCTTATTTTCAAAGTAACGATAAATTGTACTTTCTGTAGATGCAATTTTATTTGCTAATTTTTTAAATGTAAATTCCTCTAATCCAATATCCTCCAATAAAAGTAAGCCTTGCTCTAAAATGAGCTTACCAACTTTTGATGTTGTTGGATCTTTGATATAAAGCGTTTCTTGCACCTGAATTTGAAATACTGACTGTTGCATATAAACAAGTTTTACATACAAAAATAATAGTATTACTATCAAAAAAAAGTTTTTTACTATTAAAATTGTAAATTAAATAATCAATTGAATTGAATAGATTAAACCTAATTTCTTTCGGACAATAAAAAGAAGTAAAAACTACAGAAGAACGTGCTTAGAAGAAAACAGAACTCTTAACTAAAAAATTAGATTTAAAACTAAAAATAGCCGAGATGAATGTTGACTGTTTCTATCCTAGCAGTGAGGGCAAACAACTTATTAATTTCAATATAACGTTATTTGTTTTTTTTCTAAAATTCAAGTTTATAAATTATATAGGCATAGCCAGCGATTAAATTCAATAATACAATTGCCATTAATATCTTATTCATATGCAATTATATTAATGAATCGAGTGAATCAACATTAAAAAGTTGCATACATTAAATCTAATACAAAGTACCAAATCCATGTAACTTTTTCATCCAATATTCGGATGTTTCAACCTCTGTAATTATTATACCTTTTGATGTACTTGAATGTATCATTTTTAACGGTTCATTTGGTTCAGAGATTATTATACCGACATGACTAACTTCATCTGTTCCATTATTAAAAAAAATAAAATCCCCCTTCTGAAGGTCTTTTTTTTCAATTTTACGACACATTAAATATTGATCGCGAGAACTTCTACCAATCTGAAAATTTAAACCTTTATACACAAAGCATATAAATCCACTGCAATCAAACCCTTCTTGAGTAGTACCACCAAAAATATATGGTTTTCCTAATTCGTTCATTGCTATTTCTACTAATTTTTCTCTTTCTAATGAAGTGGTTATATACCTACTTTCATTTTCGAATGATTCAGATTTAGGTTTTACTTCATTTTTTATATTCAATTTAATGTCTTGAAACAAACTATTCAATATTTTTTTCAACCTTTCATAGTTCTTAATATCTTTCTGTTTTTTATACCTATTCAATTCATCAGTTAAATACCAACTCAATTCTGATATGATTTGTATATTATTAATAATAAGTTTTTTTCCTTCATCTGTATTTTTTAAAGACATGAAAATACTTGCACCTTCTTCCCAAGGAGAAGGTTTTCTATTTCTAAAAAATAAACGTCCTTCTATATGTAATAGCGTAATACTCTTGTATAATTGTGGAATTAAGCTAGTATCATAATCTGGATTATTCAATAAATTATCTGTCCTCCAATATGCTAAACGATAATTCTCTTGTTTATATAAAGTAACTACTTTTTTTAGAGCACGATCTTGAGCTACAGATAAAAAACTATTTATCAATAGTATACAAGCTATTAAAAATTTATTTCTCATCATACAATATGAATATTAAATATAACAAAAAAATCCACTTATCAATAATGATAAATGGATTTTAATCGTGCCCACGACTGGATTCGAACCAGCACACCTATTGGCACCACCCCCTCAAGATGGCATGTCTACCAATTTCACCACGTGGGCTTTTTCGTACATAAAATAAACTACACAGCAAATGTAAAAATATTTTTCAAGTAATGCTACTTGAATTTTTTCACTAGCTCATTTAACTCACTACGTGTCACCATTCCTTCTTTTCTCCAAACCTCTTTCCCAGCTTTAAATAAAACAAAAGTTGGCAAAACATTCACACCGTATTTTTTTACCTCTTCGGCAGATTGATCTGCATCAACACGTAAAAAAGACAATTCTTCCTTCGTTTCTTGTTCAAACTGTGTTAGCATAGGCTTCATTTTCTTGCATGGTACACACCATTCAGCAAAGAAATCAAGTAAAACCAAGTCTTTACTTGCAATAACGGAAGCAACGGAAGTGCGTGCAACAACTTTAGTTGCTTTACCAAATACTTCTTTCATTCCTGAATTTCTCCAAGCCATCATCCCGCCATCCAACTCAGTGACATCAGTGAAACCTTTTTGCTCTAAAACTGAAACTGCAGCACTACTTCTACCTCCACTTAAACAATAAACGAACACTTTTTTAGTCTTGTCTAAAGCATCTAATTTCGTTGCGAAATCAGAACTATTGTAATCAATATTCTGCGCATTTTCGATATGTCCACCTTCAAATTCTCCTGGTGTCCTAACATCCAACAATACAGCTTTATCCGCTTCTTTTACTAATTTATTCTGAAACTCAGATGGACTCAATTGAGCCAAAACAACATTTGTGTTGCTCTCCGAACAAGCAAACAACACAAACATCATCATTAAAGTTAATAATCTAATTATCTTCATTTTAAATCTTATTATTTAAACTAACCCAAGCACCACCATTGTGTACTTCATTAAATCCTTTTGATTTCAACATACCTTTTGCTGCACCACTTCGCATCCCTGATGCACAACAAGTAATCACAGGTTTGGATTTATCTAATCCATTCAAATTATTGCCCAAAACATCCAAAGGAATATTTTTAGCACCCTTGATATGTCCTGATGCAAATTCACCTTTTGAACGCACATCAATAATTACTGCACCGCGTTGCATTAATTCTTTGTAATTTACTTTTGGTCCCAATCCAAATAACGATTTAATTACTGATAACATACTACTTACTTTTAAAGACCATTAACATCTAACCAACTTCCCCCATTCATGCAATCCACACCATGTTGTTTCAAGAACATTGTCGCTTGACCACTTCTACCTCCACTTGCACAACATAGAATGATTGGTTGTGGCAAACTTTTAATTTCCTCTAAACGAGCTGTAACTTCTTGTAATGGAATATTAATACTTCCTGCAACATTTCCACCCATGAACTCTGCTGGTGGTCTTACATCTACTATCGTCTGTGCTTTCATTTTTTAATGTTTAAAATTATATAACAAAAGTAGTCCCTCATTAACGAACTATCCGTTACAATTGTTACACAACAAAATTTAAATTTTAATTTCAGATGAATTGATAATAGCTATCTTTATAAAAGCATTTATTTATGAAGAATCAATATTGCATAGTTATAATTTTCATTTTCCAGTATTTCATTTACTTTTCTCAAAACAATGAAATTTGGATGTACCCGAATAAAGGACAATGGGATGAAAATGTACTATACAAAACTAGCATACAAAGTGGTGATTATTATATAGACAAACAAGGATTTACTTTTAACTTTTTGAAGTCACCATTACATCACGAATCTCATCATAAGAGAAATAATATTGATTATTTCGACTCAACTAGCTTAACTCTTGCACATTGTATAAAAAGTATCTTTATAAATGCAGACTTTTCAAATCATATACACTTTAATAAATCTGAACATTATACAAACTACTACTTAGGAAGCGACTCATCCAACTGGAAATCAAAAATCTATGGATACAACCATCTTCAATTTAACGAATTCTATAAAGGAATCACTTTTTATGTATCTGAGAAAAACAATTTAATTGAGTATAGTTTTAAGCTAGATCCAAAATCATCTATAAAGCAAATAAAGCAACTATTGAGTGGTTCAGATGGTAACTATATTGACACAATCGGTAATCTACATATTAAACATAGATTTGGAGAGATAATTCATAAAAAACCATTAGCTTGGACAATTTATAACAATCAAAAAAAATTAGTCGAAATTAATTTTAATCTAACATCTGATACATTAACTTTTGATTTACCAAATAATTACAATATAGAAGACACTCTATATATCGATCCTGACTTAATTTTTTCAACATTTACTGGTTCAATATCAGATAATTGGGGTTTTACTGCCACGCCAGATAATTCTGGGAATTTATATGCCGGTGGTATAGTATTTGGTGTTGGCTACCCAACACAAACAGGTTCATACGATATTTCTTTTAATGGAGGAACTACTAGTATTGAAAAAGGTCAAAAAATTCCTGGTTTTGATATAAGCCTAAGTAAATTTAATTCCGATGGTAGTAAAATGATTTTCACAACATATTTAGGTGGAAATGGAAATGAAACACCACATAGTATAGTTTGTAATACTAATAATGAACTATATTTATTAGGTGCTAGTAGTTCACCTGATTTCCCTACATCTCCAAAGGCTTTTGATAAAACTTTTCATGGAGGCCCTAACTTTGATAATAATGAAGTTGTTTTTCATGGTTCAGATATAATCATAACAAAATTCAGCAATGATGGTAGTTCACTTTTAGGTTCAACATATTTAGGTGGATCAGGAATTGATGGATTAAACTTAGGAAGTCTAATATATAATTATGGAGATAATTTTAGAGGTGAAATTATCCTAACGAAAGAAGAAGATATACTTATAACAAGTTCTACACGATCATCAGACTTCCCATTAAATCTAGCATTTCAAAATCAAATCAATGGAATACAAGATGCAATCGTTTGTAAACTTGATTCTGACCTTTCATCCTTAATTTGGTCTAGTTATGTAGGTGGAACTGGAGAAGAAACAGGAAATTCAATACAAATTTCAAGTAGTGGTGATATTTATTTCACTGGTGGAACAACATCTACAGACTTAATTTCTGTAAATGGTTTTCAAAATAAATATCAAGGAGGTTCAGGGGATGGTTATATATACAAAATCACTTCAAATATTCCAACTATACTAAATGGCTCTTATTTTGGAACAGATAAATACGATCAAAATTATTTTGTTCAATTAGATGATAAGGACGAAGTCTATTTATTAGGTCAAAGCGAAGGTCAAATTGAAATAACACCAAATAAATACGGAAATCCAAATTCTGGACAATATATATCCAAATTAAGTTCAGATCTAAATCAAAAAATATGGAGTACTACTATAGGCGGAGGGACTGGAAATGTAGAAATTTCACCCACAGCATTTTTAGTTTCTCATTGTTACGATATATATTTTGCTGGCTGGGGAGGTTTAGTAAATGTTCAAAATTCTATTGCAAAAAAAAGCACTACACTTAATTTTCCAATTACAAACGACGCTTTTCAAAAAACAACGACTGGAGATAATTTTTATATTGGTGTACTTAGTAAAGATGCTGAAAATTTAAAATATGGAACCTTTATGGGAGGATTGGGTTCGAATCAATATCATGTTGATGGAGGAACTAGTAGATTTGATAAAAAAGGAGGTATATATCATGCTGTATGTGGTGGTTGCGGAAGAAAACCAAATGGATTCACAACTACATCAGGTGTATATTCACCAATAAACAAAAGTAATAATTGCAACTTAGCAGCTTTCAAATTTGAATTAAATAAAGCAAAAGCTATTGCATTAACATCAGATACATTTTCATGTGTAGGCAATGATATTTTATTTTCGAACAATAGCGTCTATTCAGATGCATATGAATGGGATTTTGGTGATGGTGAGTTATCAAGTGAAGTTAATCCAATTCACCATTACGCAAAAGATGGAAGTTATAAAGTGAAATTAATTGCAAAAGATTTATCAAACTGTATTACTCCTGACACAATTTCTATTAATCTAACCATTAAAGATAAGTTAGTAATATCACAAAATAAAGATTTCTTTGTTTGTAAAGATAGTATTGTGCAATTTTCAGAAAAAACTTATGATTTTGCAACCTATAAATGGTCGCCATCTTCCCTGTTTTTAGATAATACAATACCTAATCCTACAGTTAAAATAACTGATGACATAACTATTGATTTAACAATTACAGAAAAATGCGCTATTAAAAATATAATTTTTCCTTACAAAGTTCATAAAGAAAATCTAGATTACACACCAAATACAAATATATGTTTAGGTCAACAAGTGAAACTAAGCGTAAGTAATGCGACTTCCGTATATTGGACACCTTCAATATATCTTGATTATCCAAATAACATTACAGCTATTTCCAAACCTGACACTTCAATTATTTATACAGCACACATTACTACACCACTAAATTGTAAATCAACACACTCTTCATCTATCGATGTAATTGCACGTGATTATATGATTTTCCCAAAAGACACAGTTGATATTTGCTTTGGAGATTCATTTCAAGTAAATATGCTAAAATCAGATGTAAAATCATGGTCAACTGACTACAGAATAAAACAAATTAATAACTTAGTAACATTAACTCCTTTAACCAGTACTTTTTATACTGTTAATTATTCTAACGCATGTGGAAATAAAAACGAAAATATTCAAATTGAGGTTCACAAACCAACTGTAAACATAGAAAAAGATACAAATATCTGCCAAGGTAAATATGCATATTTACAAGCCAATGGATGTTATAGTTATGATTGGATACCTTCCAATGAGATTGAGTTTACAAAAAAAATAGGAAATGTAATTGTAAGACCTGATAAAACTAAAATTTTCACGGTTATTGGTACGGATATATACAATTGTAAAGACACTAACTCAGTCAAAATAACAGTTTTTGAAAAACCAAAAGTTATTACTAGTAATATAACACACGCTGAATGGGAATATCCAACACAGATTCAAGCATATAGTACAAATAAAGGGAAATATAAATGGATTTCAAATAAACTACTTTCTTGTGATACATGTTCATCTACCTACACTTACATAAAGAATAATCAAGATTATATTGTCTATTTTACAGATATAAATGGATGTGTCGACAGTTCAATAACGCATATTGTTTTTAATACCGATCTATACATTCCCAATACATTTACACCTAATAATCAAGATGGTAATGAAACATTTAAAGTTGAAGGGTATAATATAGAAAATTTAACATTAAATATATATAATCGTTGGGGTGAATTAATTTACACACTAAATTCAATCCATGATTCTTGGGATGGTAAATATAAAGGTCAACTTTCTCCTGATGGTGTTTATATTTGGAAAGCAACATACCAAACTCGTTTTGGAGAAACAAAAAAGATTAATGGTCACGTTAATCTCTTAAGATAGTCTACTTATTGCAATTCAATCTTATAATCCCAAACTTCGATAATATCACCTGGTATTAATTTAGCACGTTTTCTTGTTTCAAGATCACCATTTCTATTAACCAATTCCTCATCAACAATAATTTTAGCGTGACCACCTGTTTGTGCTAAGCCAATTGCCTTTAATAGCTGAATTAATTCAATAAATTCGCCTTCTATTTTAAATATTCTAGTTTCCATTATACTTTTTAATTAATTCATTATAAATAATTTCAGCGCCTTTAAAAGGACTAATTTCTCCGTTCAAAATTGATTTTTCTGTACTTGATACGAGGCTTTTATCAATTTTTCTAACATCACTTTCAAATAATTGTTTTATTGTTTCACGCATCCAATATATCTGTTGTTTATGTCTATTGGATTCAAAATAATTATTATGCTTAACAAATCTTTCAAATTCCAAAACAACAGATTGTACATCCTTTACACTTAGAATGTCTTCACAACTGTATGTTAACACTCTAGTCATCCAATCATTTTCAGAAGTAGGGAAATAGTGTAATGCTTGTGAATAAATTTGTTTGGTTCTTTTAGCTAATTCAATATTATTTCGATCTGCTTTAGTTATCAAAACGACATCTGCTAATTCCATAATACCACGTTTGATTCCTTGAAGCTCATCTCCAGCTCCTGACAACATTAGTAATAAAAAAAGATCAACCATTGCATTAACGGATGTTTCTGACTGACCGACGCCAACGGTTTCAATTAGAATTAGATCATATCCTGCAGCTTCACACAACATAATTGCTTCACGAGTCGCGCGTGCAACACCACCAAATGTATTTCCCGATGAAGTAGGTCTAATAAATGCATTTTCAGAAGTAGATAATAATACCATTCTTGTTTTATCACCTAAAATACTACCATTGGTTTTATCGCTAGAAGGATCAATACTAAGTACAGCAACTTTTTTACCCGAATCAATACAAACTTTCCCAAAAGATTCTATAAAAGTACTTTTACCTACACCAGGAATACCAGTAATACCAATCCGAAATGATTTACCAGTATAGGGCATACACATTTCAATTAATTTAGCTGCTTTAGTTTGATCTGTACTTTGTAAACTCTCAATTAATGTAATACCAGCAGACAAAGCATTACGATCACCACTAATTATCTTTTCAAATAATATTTCAGCCGTCAAACTTTCTTTGTGCTTTTTTCGATTATGCAACCAATTCTGAAAAACTTCTTCACGCATAAAATAATGTTGTATTAGACAAAAATACATATATTAAGTCTGTTCAGTTTCTGTAAATTTAGTTTTCTATTAATCCAACTAAATTACTATTAGCTACTATCTTTGTAAATCAAAAAATAAAAATGAAAAATCTCTTTTTATTATCCATATACTTGGTAACTAGTGTTTGTTTATCTCAAACAAAAAAAAACGATACTTATAAAAAAATAACTAACTTAGGTATCACATCTATTGGTTATCTGGGCTTTACATATGAGATGTCACAACATTTTTTCTCATCCCCAGCAAATAGTCAATTTCATTTGAAAAATGATTTAAATACTTGGAGAGGAATAGATAAACTATATCATGCATATGGCTCTTATCAATTAAGTTCAATATTTTACAAACTCAACCGATGGTCTGGTATTGACTCAAATAAAGCTTTAAATTTAGCATTTTTAGAAAGTACAATATTAAGTACAACTAAAGAGTATTGTGATGGAAGAGTTACTGTGGGAGGTTGGTCGTGGTATGATATAGCAATGAATGCAACTGGAAATTCTCTTTTCTATTTTCAAGAAAGGTTATTTCGAAGACAAATTATACAATACAAATATTCTTATTTTTCCAGTGGACTTCAATCATACAATCCAAGTGTTTTAGGTACGTCATACAAAAATTATTGGCTAAAAGATTACAATGGAGAAACATTTTGGCTATCTACATCATTAGGGAACTTAAACCTAACACAAAATAAATGGTTAAAATTTTTAGGTATCAGTATTGGTTATGGTGGTCATAATTTAATTAGAGAATTTGATAATGGTATAGTTAACTTACCGCGTTATAGCCAGGCATATATTGGGCTAGATATAGATTGGTCACAAATTAATTGTACTAATAAATATTTAAAAACATTATTTTTTGTTTTAAATAAATTCAGAGTTCCACTTCCTTGTGTTGAGTACTCATCCCAAAATCAATTTAAATTTCACGCATTCAAAGTTAATTAATGAAAAAAATTGGACTTTTATCGGACACACATGGTTATTTAGATCCTAAAATTTTCAACTATTTTGCTGATGTAGATGAAATATGGCATGCAGGGGATATTGGAGACACTCAAGTTACTGACCAATTAAAGTCATTTAAACCTTTACGCGGAGTTTATGGCAATATAGACAATCATATCATACGTTCTGAATTTCCTGAATTCAATAGGTTCAAATGCGAAGAAATTGAAGTATTAATAACGCATATTGGAGGTAAACCTGGAAAATATTCATCATCTGTATTAAAAGAATTAGAACACAATCCTCCTAAGTTATTTATTTGTGGGCATTCACATATTTTACTTGTTAAAATGGATAATAGATTCAACATGCTATGGATGAATCCTGGTGCTTGTGGAAACAAAGGTTTTCATGCTGTTAAAACGCTTTTAAGATTCGAAATAGATGGAGATAAAATTCAACATTTAGAGGCAATCGAACTTGGAAAAAGAGTATAAGTATACTATTTTAGTAACCTGAAGACATTATTCTATGAAATATTTTCTACTTTCTCTTGTGTTGTTAACCCAAAAAATATTGATTGGACAAATTGGAGGAGAAACAAGTTTTAACAATTTAAATCGTGGATATAATGCACGAGCAATTTCACTAGGTTCAAACTTTATAACTTCAAAAGATACTGACGTAAATATAGGGGTAATAAACCCATCCTTATTAAATAGTCAAATGCATAATCAAATAGGGGTTAATCAAGTATTCCAAACTGGAGGTATTAATTCTGGCATGTTAGTAACTGCTAAACATTTTACAAAATATAATATTACTCAAAGTTACTCATTAAGGTATGTAGATTATGGTAAAATGAATCAAACATCAGAAACTGGAGAAATTACGGGAAGTTTTATTCCTGCAGACTTAATTATATCTTCAGGTTTCGGTAAACAACTAAACGAACGTTTAAGTATTGGAATGCAAATAAATTTATTGTATTCACAATATGGTCAATTTGCTTCCTTAGGTGGAAGTTTAGATTTTGGTGGTTCATATGAAATAAAAGATAAAAAAATAGTCACTACATTATTAGTAAAAAATATAGGTTATCAATTTATAAATTTTTTAAATCAATCTAAACATCCTTTACCCACTGAAATACAATTCGCATATTCTCATACATTATCGCATGCTCCAATACGATTTTCTTATCTATTTCATCATTTAAATCGTTGGGATTTAAGTTATAATGACCCTAATCTTTATGGTACCATTGATCCACTTACCGGCGATTCCATTTCCCAAAAAAAAGCAAATTTAGCCCAAAAAATATTTCATCATTTCACTCCACAAATAGAAATTTTAATGTCAAAAAATTTACATTTCCGTTTTGCTTTTGATTACCATAGAAGAAATGAACTATTAGTAGAAAATAGACCCGGCCTTGCTGGTTTTTCTTTCGGGTTCGGATACTATTTTAAACGGTTTAATTTTGAATATGGTTTTTCAAGTTATTCAATAGTAGGCTCATTAAATGCAATTACACTTTCAACCAATTTCGAAAATTGGAGAAAAAAATATTGATATAAAAGAATTAAATATGAATTCATTAAAAATCACATTACTTTCAATCATCATTTTATTATCATTTTCCTATTGTAATAAAAATAAAGATTTAACAGCTCCTAAAATTAATATCATATCTCCTAAAAATCAAGATACGATTATAGCCACCAACAATGAGATCAAAATACAATTTATTATTATAGATAATATTGGCCTTGAATCAAGCACTTTATCACTCTATAATGATCAATCTAATAAATTAATTAATGAAACTAAACAGATTTCTGGAACGACTTTCAACTACGAAAATAGCATATCAATAAGCGGAACAAAAAATCAATTAAAACGCCTTAATTTAAAAATTGAATGTCAGGATGTTAATGGAAATAAATCGATACAAGAAAATAGTTTTTATGTTGTAATTTAAAAAGCCCTAATTGCCCTTACGTTAAATACAAAATTTTTACCATAATTAGTTGCTCCTCCATTATAAAAACTAAAAAACCAGGAAGTAGCTGCACTATAACCTGTTGATGTCCAATAATGTTTCCTTTCTAGACCTTTTGTTTTATCACTCTTATCTTTATCCAAAACGTCATCAATGACTTGTTTAACATTGTAAAGTAAAAGCATTTCTTTTAAAGCTGGAAGGTACCAATCTTTAAAACCATCATGAGCGTATTTCTCACATAAACGGGCAGCTGTTCCTGGCTCTGCACCAGCATTCAACATTGCTTTTGTATTTTCAACACCTGTAGTCGCATTTTTAAATCCAAAGAAATCAATTCCATATAACCCCCATTTAGCTGTTTTACTTAAGTCATGTAAACTTGCTATAAGTCCATGTTCATTACCTAAAGAATCTTTTGTTAAATGAAAAATAATACCACCACCATATAATTCACCAATATATCTTTTAATAATTACTTTAGAACTAGCCGTAAATCTATAATTTGATTGAACACCTTTTGCTTGGTTTATAAAAGCCCTTATTAGATTGATTGAATAGTTTGTTCCACCTGTCGGATCCATTTCAAGTTTAATAAAATATGGACCACTATTAAAATCAAAATTAGAATATTTACCTGCCACCACATATCCAACTCCAATATCTATCATAAGAATTCCTTTAGCGTTAGTTTTACCATGTAGAATTTCAGAATATATAACTTCTCCATGCTCTGTGCCTTTTAGTATAGAGGCTCTAATACCCAAATTAGTATTTTTCAAAACTAATTTAGAATTAGACAAGACAAGTGTATTGTAAGATATCGTTTTTACGGTAATGGATTGTGAAAATAACGATGGTAATATGAATATAAAAAAGAAAAACACCAATATCAGTGCTCGTGTATTATAACTACGATTTGGTGTATTTCTATTCATATTGCAAGCAATAAAATTAATATAATTTTTAAGATATTTTATTTTTTTCTAATAAGCATTAAACCATCTCTAATGGGCAATAGAATATTCTCAACTCTAATATCCTGTTGAACATAACGATTAAATTCCATAATTGCTTTTGTGTCTTTATCATTAACGGATTTTTCATCAATTACTTTACCAGACCAAAGTACATTATCCGCTAAAATATACCCTCCAGAAGATACTTTATCAAAAACTAACTCATAATAATTTAAGTAATTATCTTTATCAGCATCTATAAATACCAAATCATAAACATCATTTAATAAAGGAATTATATCCATACCATTACCTAAAATATAATTAATTTTAGATTTACAATTCGATTTTTCTATATAACTCCTCACAAAATCCTCAAGTTCTAAATTACAATCAATAGTTGTAATCTTACCATCTTCTTGTAACCCTTCCAATATACAAAATGCTGAATATCCAGTATAAGTACCTATTTCCAATACATTTTTCGGACGAATCATTTGAGAAATCATACTCAACAACCGCCCTTGGAAATGACCACTTAACATTCTCGGTTGGAGTATTTTTAAATGAGTCTTCCTATTTAGGTCATACAAAAAATCTGATTCTTCACTTGTATGTTCACATACGTAATCATCTAATTTTTCATCAATAAATTCCATAAACTATTGTTTAGATATCCAATTTTGAAAAATATCTGCATTTTTCTTATGGGATGAATAAGAAGATTCAAAATCATGGCGTCCTGTATAATCGGGTTTTGCACACATATATAAATAATCACTTTCAACAGGATTTAGAACTGCTTCTATTACTTGTGAAGGAGGAATACAAATTGGCCCTGGAGGTAATCCATTATGTTTATATGTATTGTATGGACAATCTATGTCTCTATGCTCATAAGTTAAACGTTGAACCCCTTTTAATTCATCTCCCCAACAAAATTTAAATGTTGGGTCAGATTGTAACTTCATTTCTTGATGTAAGCGATTTAAATATAGTCCTGCAATTACAGGCCATTCGTCTGAATTCTTGGATTGTTCTGAATATACGATACTTGCCAAAGTAGTTGCTTGATGAGGATATTTCAAACCTATTTTCTTTAATTTAAGTAATTTATCATAATCCCAAAACAGTGTATATTGTCTTTCCATTATTTTAACAAATGATTCTGGATCAGTATCATAAAACATACGATATGTATTAGGAAGAAATAATGAAGAAACTGTTTCCTCTGAAAGATTCAAACGTTTAAGTAATTCTGAATCAAAAATTGAATTAACTAGTGCTGAGCTATCAATCAACAACATCTTTGAAACTTTACCTGCCAGTTGATATGGATCCCTGCAATTATTAAATGTAACCTCTACTTCAACTTCGGCATTACCATTACCTGCGCTGTTTTTTGTAAATCCATTCAACAAAGTTCTATAGTTAGTTCCTGACTCAATAATATATCTTCCAGTAGCTAATTTACTATTATCTAGTTTTTTATACTCTCCAACTTTAAGTAGATTATCCTTATCCTTAATTATACCCTCATTGTATAACTTAATTGCTAATCCATCCAACCCATGTTGAGCGTTAAAGTAAAATTCTTTTGATGATTCATTTATAGTCGTAGTTCTTCCAGCTAAAAACAAGAAAAATTTTGGAGCTATAAAAAACGCTCCCACCATAAATATTACTACACTAACAACTACTACTTTTTTAGACATAACTGATAAATTCTTTCGTTAATTCTTCTATTTCTATCTTTAAACCAATTTTTTCTTTCCCCAACTAAAGTGTAACCAGCATTTTCAAATAATTTTATACTAGATATATTATCCTCTAATACATTTGCGGTTAAATTATAAAAATCAAAAATTTCAGTAACATATTCTTCTAACAACTTCAATGATTCTAATGCATACCCCTTATTACGCTCATTTTCACTCGCAATTAATATGCCTACCCCTGCTCTACCATGTTTAAAATTTGCTTCAAACAAATCAAGTGTACCAATAGCTATGCCAGATTCATTTTTACAAATCATTAATCTTAATTCCCCAGATGCTCTAAAATTTTGAATACTATTTATATAATCCAAAATACTATGAAGAGAATATGGAGCTTCTGTGCCACTCACACGCCAATTATCTATATTATTCTCCCACAGAACAATACAATTAGCATCACTCGGTTCTATCGGTCGTAAAAAAACATTATCTCCTTTTAACATCCTGTAATTCAAAAATATGTTGATCCACTATCGTTTTATTATATGTAGGTATACTTACAAAATTTTCTGGCAAATTTAATCCAAAAACTGCCTTTAGACAATCCTTGGAATATAAATCAGCTAATAATTCATGAATTATAAAAGAATTATTTTGCTTAAAAAGTTCTAAAATTGGGGTTAAACAAGTTTGATTTTTTATGATTTTATTAGAATAATGGCTATAAACCTTATTTATATTGTCAAGTGTTAATTCTGTTGTAAGCTCTATTACTAAACATGGTATTAATTTAGAATTCAATACATCTAGCAACTTACTAATAGCATATTTAACATCCTTACCATTCACTTTCAAACTAAAATAACAATTGTTTACTGAAATTCCAATATGAGGCGGAATTTTATCAGCATGCATAACCCATAAATAATTTTTATGATCACACATTTCAAATGATTTCTCTTTAGATAATAAATCAATCCACTCAGACATTAATCTCTCCTTTATATACACCAATTGCTGATCCTTCTAATCTAACTTCAACAAATTCAGTATCTGAAATTCTATCAAAACGTACTATTAATCCACCTCCCAACGTTTTAATTCGAATTGTCTGTGATCCAAACAAATTATTTCTAATTGCATAACATATTGCAGCACCTGTAACACCTGTTCCGCATGAAAGAGTTTCATCTTCCACACCTCTCTCATATGTTCTTACATAAATTGACAATCTTCCAATCTCTGTAACAAAATTAACATTAACACCTTCAACTTTAAATAAATCACTGTTACGAATTAATTTTCCATGTGAGAACACATCAAATTGATCAATATTTTCAATAAATTGAATATAGTGAGGAGAACCAGTATTTACTAAATAATCCTGCCCAAACGTAGAAACGGATTTTACATCAGACATATCTAAAGTCACATATCCATTATTGTAACTTGCAACATGTGCTCCATCAATCCCTAAAAAATAAGAATTAGTTGTATCAATCCCTAAAAAATTAGCAAAAGCTACCGTACATCTAGCTCCATTCCCACAAAAACTTTTTGAACCATCTGAATTATAATAATCCATTTCAAAATTGTAACCTTCTTTTTGATTTAATTTAATAAGTCCATCAGCACCAACACCAAATCTACGATCACACAAGAATGATATTTCTTTAGTATCAATGAAATTATAAACACCACTTCGGTTATCAATCATGATAAAATCATTACCAGTACCTTGATATTTGTAAAATTTGACGTTCATCTTTTTATTACAAATTTAATAAACTAGATTAATTTAATTCAAATTTGCTTACGCAAAGCCATATCTAAAAAAATCATTTTTTACAAAAAAAAATATTGATACATTAATGATAAAAAAAGTATTAGCATAAGTCCAAAATAAATATTTCACTTTTAATAACATAAAAATTAAGAACATCGATTAACATAAAAACATAAAAAACACATATAAAAAACACATATAAAAAACTAAAAATAAGATACATAACATGAAAAGTAAGAAAACACCATGATGTATTTAAAAAATAGATAGTAACAAAATAAGTTATAACACTAATTTATAATCTAGGAATTATTAATTTTGCAGTCCATTTTTTTGGTAGAACTACCTTCATGAACGAAAATAAAATTAATCAATCATTACTTTTTTCTCTTAGCTTACTACTAGGATTAAGTGCTTGTTTTTTTATTCCTGAGTTCAAATTATTCGGCATCAACATCAAGTCTATCAACGTTTTTAGTGACATTACTAAAGAGAAACCTAACCCAATACAAAAACCTAAAATCCTTATTAAAAAAGAATTTATTGATAGTTGTCCTAAGGGAATGACCTGCATTGAGGATTATTCAAAAAAGAAAGATGCACTCAATAAAATTTTTGATGCATTGCAAGAAATTCATGAAAATAAATCTAAAGTTAGAATTGCATTCTTTGGTGATTCTTTCATTGAAGGAGATATATTAACAGCCGAGGTACGTAAAAAATTACAGAATAGATTTGGTGGTGGTGGTGTTGGATTTGTTCCAATTGCATCAGAGGTTTCTGGATTTAGACAAACAATATTTCATAGACACAACAACATTAACGCATACAACATCATTAATCATAGCAAAGCAAAACTTCCATTTGCAGCAGGAGGATATTGTTTTTATCCATTAGCAAACAACTATGTAACCTATGCAGGTATTTCTAAATCAACACGATTAAAGCATTTTAATAATATCCGTGTATTTTACGAATCTTCAAAAGAACTACCAATTACGTACACTGCACACCAAAAAGCGAGCATTTTCACAACAAAACCATCTAACAAAATGGAAGTTTATGCTATACCAAATATAAAAACTTCCTCAATTTCATTCAACTTCCCTCCCTCTATTGATTTAAAATTATACGGAGTTAGCATGGAAGACAGTTCCGGTGTTATTCTAGACAACTTTGGTATGAAAAGTAATTCTGGAATTAACCTTATTCACATTTCAGACAAGAAACACAAAGAATTTGACTCACTTCAAAACTACAAACTTATCGTATTGCAATATGGATTAAATGCTGTTGGTCCAAATACTACAAATCTGAATTGGTATATAAAATCGATGACACGTGTTGTTAAAAGAATCAAACGTAATTATCCTAATGCATCGATACTAATGTTATCCGTTTCAGATAGAGGAACAAGACAGAATGGTATATACAAAACAATGGCTACCATCCCAGTAATGATAGAAGCGCAACGAAAAATTGCAAAAGACGCCGAGGTTGCATTTTGGGATATGTTTACTGCTATTGGTGGTGAAAACACGATTGTTAACTATGCACAAAGCAAACCTGCATTAGCAAACAAAGATTACACACATTTAACATTCAAAGGCGGTGAAAAAGTCGCTGAAGTATTTTCTAAAACGTTCCTTTACGAATACAAACAACACAATGATAAGAAAGCGCATTTGCGTTCTTTGGGCTTTGCTCCTCAGCATTAATTCCAACTTTTTAGTAGCACAAGACACCATCTGTTTTGATTTACCAAATCAATATGGATTCGAAAATATTGCAGCAGATACAATTGGTAATGCTAGCAACCTAAGTGTTTTATTTAGTAAGCTTTACTTAAATAATCAAAACCCATTTCATCAAATACAAATCTTACAAATCGGAGATTCTCATATGCAAGCAGACTATATTAGTCATACCATACGAACAGAACTTCAAAAAGTATTTGGTAATGCAGGAAGAGGATTAATTACACCATTAAAAATAGCAAAAACAAACGAGCCATTCAATTATAAAACAAGTTCAACTTCGCTTTGGGTTAACCAAAAATGTATTTCAAAAAAGGGAGAACTCCCTATAGGAATTGGAGGTGTTTGTATAAAAAGTAGTGACTCAAATGCAGTATTAAACCTTAAAACTTTTGACACTCCTGGAATGGATTACTCTTTCCAAAAAGTTAGATTATTTAACTACATAGATAGTAATTCATTTCATTTAAAAATTGAAGACACTCTCTCAAAATTCACGCATATACTCAAACAGAAACC
>CANGHE010000024.1 GCA_947453545.1 Flavobacteriia bacterium | reverse complement strand
GTATGGGATACCGATACCTTACTCAAAGACACGAATTATTTACGTGCTATGATAAATTCATCACAACAAATCAATCCATCCTACGGTTATTTGTGGTGGTTAAACGGCAAATCTTCCTATATGATTCCTACTTTGCAAACAAAGATTCCGGGATCGTATGCTCCGAACGCACCAAAAGATATGTTTGCTGCTATCGGAAAAAATGGACAAATTATTTCAATCTCCAAATCAACTGGATTGGTATTGGTTCGCATTGGAAATGCACCTGACGAAAAAGGAGAAGTTCCTACACAATTTTGTGATAAACTTTGGGAAGAATTCAATAAAGTCACTTGTACTAAAACAACTAGTATAGTGGAATTAACAACACCTACAATATCCGTTTTCCCAAATCCGGCATCAGGAATGTTACACATCCAACCTTCCAATAAGTTAAGTAACTATAAACTATCCATTTTAACCCCAACAGGGCAATGTATATACGAAGGAGAAAATATACAGCAATTTGATAGTCAGACACTTCCAAAAGGAATGTATTTCATACAGATTCAACAAGATAGCAAACAATTTACTCAGAAAATTGTTATCGAATAATATGAGCAAGAAAGCAATCGTCATAGGAAGTGGTATAGCAGGTATAGCATCTGCAATTCGATTGATTAACAAAGGATACGAGGTTGAGGTATTTGAAAAAAACGCTTATTTGGGAGGAAAATTAACCGAAATAACACTAGGGTCCTATCGTTTTGATGCTGGTCCATCCTTATTTACTTTACCCCACTTAGTTGAAGAATTATTTACAATTTCCAATAAAAAAACAGAAAATTACTTTGATTATCAACGTTGTGAAATTACGTGTAACTACTTTTATGAAGATGGAATATCCTTATCGCTCTACGCTGATAGAAATAAACTATTGAATGAAATAAGTTCTAAACTGCATATTGACACTACTCCACTTCAAAAACATTTAGAACGTAGTAAATTGATTTACAATGCTACTTACGAAGCCTTTTTAGAACGCTCATTACACAAAGTTTCATCCTATTTTACCAATGCTATATTTCGCTGCATCACCCACATCCCTTGGTTGAATTTATTCACAACAATGCACGATGCTAATGCGTCTAGATTGAATCATCCAAAATTAGTACAACTCTTTGATCGTTACGCAACTTACAACGGTTCAAACCCTTATCAAGCTCCTGGAATTTTAAATATTATTCCGCACCTAGAACTTGAAATTGGTTCGTTTTTTCCAACCAAAGGTATGCATAGCATTACCACTTCATTGGTGCAATTAGCCACTGAACTAGGGGTGATATTTCATACCAATGCAGCAGTAGATGAAATCCTATCAGACCAAGGTAAAATAACCGGAATTAGAATACAAGACAAACATTATCAATCAGATGTAGTAGTTTGTAATTCAGATATCAAACCTGCTTACCGCTACTTACTTCCTCATTCTAAAAAACCTACCAAAATTTTAAAACAAGAACCTTCTAGTTCTGCACTAATTTTTTATTGGGGAATACAACACGAATTCAATCAATTGGATTTGCACAACATCTTCTTTTCCGAAGATTACAAACACGAATTTGAATCGATATTTCAGCATAATGCTATCTCATCAGATCCAACTGTCTATGTGAATATAAGTTCTAAAAAGCTTATTTCTGATGCACCTAAGGGTTGTGAAAATTGGTTTGTAATGGTAAATGTACCCGCAAACAACGGACAAGATTGGAATAAAATTCGAACAGAAGTGAGCGCAAATGTTATTTCGAAATTATCTCGCTTGTTAGGTGAAGACCTTGCTTCCTTGATCGTTGAAGAAGATTACCTTGACCCTATTCGCATCGAAGAAAGGACTTCATCTTTTGCAGGAGCATTATATGGTGCTAGTTCTAATGATAGAAATGCTGCGTTTTTTAGACACCCTAACTTCTCATCAATAAAAGGATTACATTTTGTTGGTGGAAGCGTACACCCAGGCGGTGGGATTCCATTATGTTTACAATCAGCGAAGATTGCGGTGGGGATGGTGAAAGCAGGATGAATTAATATTAAATACTTCATTATTTTAAAAATAAATAAATTTTAATTTAAATTTTAAAAACATGATACACTTGGTAGTGTTAAAATATTATACATTTATCTTAAAAAACATTCATTTTTAAATTCATTTGAGCAGTATCAAAATTGAAATAAATAAGTCAAACTTTTTTGTACTTTCGTAATAGAATTAATGAATATGGCAATAATTAAACCCTTTAAAGCAATCAGACCGACACGAGACAAAGCTCATCTCGTTGTAACTCGACCAGTTTCAACATATTCAAAAGCAGTATTAAAAGCAAAACTTGAATCTAATCCGTACTCGTTTATTCGTATCATTCACCCTGAATTTGATAAAGAAATACCAAAAACTAAACCTAATTCAGAAGAGAGATTTAAATTGGTTCGGTCAAAATATCAAGAATTTATACATGAAGAAATTCTTCAAAAAGAAAAAGACGCTCACATATATTTATATAAACAATCAACGCCAACACATGAATTTTTAGGTGTAATAGCAGGCGCAAGTGTTTCTGAGTATCAACAAAATAAAATAAAAAAACATGAAGCCACGATTACAAGTCGTGAAAGTATGTTTACCGATTACTTAGATTTAGTTGGGTACAATGCGGAACCGGTTCTACTATCTTATCCTCATAATGAAACATTAGAAGGTATATATGAATTAATAACTCAAGAAAGACCTGAATATGAATTTTCAACAACTGATAGAACCAAGCATGAACTATGGATAATATCTGAAATTTATGAAGAAAAAATTGTAAATGCTTTCCAAAAGATTGAATCCACTTACATAGCGGATGGACATCATCGAAGCGCTTCTTCTTCTCGTTTATTTGAAAAAAGAAGCAAACTAGAAACAAAATCAGACTCTATCAACCATGATTATTTTTTAGCCTTCTTAATGGACGAAAAACGTATGAATATATTAGAATTTAATCGTCTAGTTGATACTTTAAATGGATTATCACGTAGTGAATTCTTGAATGCACTATCTCCTTACTTTAACATTACACCGTTAAAAAATCCACAAAAACCTACTGAGGAACATATAATAACAATGAACCTTCAAAATGAGTGGTATTCTCTGGTATGCAAGAAAAGTATAATTAATAATGAAGACCCTGTCGCTTGTCTTGATGCAGAGATACTTACTAATTACATTCTCACTCCTATACTAGGTATCGCAGATCTAAAAGCAAGTGAGTTAATACATTTTATCCCAGGTAATTTAGGGATAAATGCTATAAATCAACCTGTAAAAGAAGGTAAATCCCTTATAGGTTTTATGCTCTATCCTGTTACTATGGAGCAAGTAATTCGTGTTGCTGATAACAATGGTATCATGCCACCAAAATCTACCTACGTGGAACCTAAATTACGAAGTGGTTTAACAATTTACGAAATAGAATCATGATACAAGAACAAATTCAAGCATTAACTACATTATTACCCGAATACGTTCAATTGGTTGCTGTTTCTAAAACAAAACCTATTGAAGATATACAAATTGCTTATAATGCTGGTCAACGTGTTTTTGGAGAAAATAAAGCCCAAGAATTAGTTGAAAAACAGTCTGTTTTACCTAAAGATATTTTATGGCACTTTATCGGTCATTTACAAACTAATAAAGTAAAATATATTGCTCCTTTTGTGCATTTAATACATTCAATTGACAGTGAAAAAATTTTAATTGAGGTAAATAAGGAAGCAAAAAAAAATAATCGTACTATATCTTGTTTACTACAATTTCATATTGCCCAAGAAGAATCAAAATTTGGATTTTCATTTGAAGAAGTAAAGGAAATGATTGAATCAGAACGTTTCATCCAATACTCAAACATTCAAATAATTGGAATTATGGGTATGGCGTCATTTACTGAAAATGAAGAACTAATTAGAGAAGAGTTTCAAACATTACATGATTATTTTCATGTGTTAAAAAGTCATTATTTTAAATTTAACACAGAGTTTAAAGAAATTTCTATGGGGATGAGTGGTGACTACAAAATAGCGATCGAACAAGGAAGTACAATGATTCGATTAGGTAGTACAATATTCGGTTCTCGATAAATGAAATTACTATTTCGTATTATCATTTTACTTTCAGTAAATATATTTATTACTGCATTTTTAGCGTTTGGACAAAGTGGAAGTTTTACATTTTCAGGTACTGTCTCTACAAAAGAAAATCCCGAAGGTGTACAAGGAGTCAAAATATTGATTGAAGAGTTGAAAATCAATACTATTACTGATGTCAACGGTTTTTTTTATTTTTCAATACCCTATGGTACCTATACGGTACTATTCAAGACTTATGGTTTTGAAACTGTAAAAAAAACAATATCAATAATAGAAAATAAACAAATTGAAATAAACTTAAAACCAATTGTTAAAGATTTAGAAGAAGTTAGAATACTTGCTAAAACAGGTAGCAAAGATCCATCTCACTTAGGGCAAATTGAATTAAAAATGAAAGATATCAAAAACTTACCTGCATTTATGGGAGAGATTGATATTTTAAAAACAATTCAACTCTTACCAGGTGTTTCATCAGTCAATGAAGGCGGACAAGGATTTTATGTAAGAGGCGGAAGTCCTGATCAAAATTTAGTACTTGTTGATGATGTTCCAATTTATAACGCATCTCATCTATTTGGTTTTTTTTCAGTTTTTAATTCAGATGCTGTTCAAAGTGCAAATCTTATAAAAGGTACTATGCCTGCCCATTTCGGAGGTAGAATGTCATCGGTTCTTGAAATCACGACCAATGAAGGAAATAAAGATCATTTAAAAATAAATGGAGGTATCGGATTAATTGCTTCACGTCTTGAAATAGAATCACCTTTTGCAAACAAAAAGGGAACAATTATGGTTGCCGGTAGGAGAACTTATTTAGACTTGATTACAAAACCATTTATTTCAAATTCTTCCCCATTCTTTGGTTCAAGCTATTTTTTTTACGATTTAAATATTAAAATTAATTATCAATTAGGGAAAAAAGATAAAATTCAATTCACAAGTTATTACGGTATAGATGAATTTAAATATGTAAATAAAACGGATGAATTTAATGTGAAAATTCCTTGGGGTAATTCACTATATTCAATAAAATGGAATCATATTTTTAACTCTAAATTATTTTTACAAACAACATCCTATTCAACAAAATATAACTTTTCATTCGGATCTGAACAAACAGAATTTGCAATAAAATTAAGTTCTGGAATTTCTGATTTGGGTCAGAAAATTGACTTTACATACAACATAAATGAAAAACATAAAGTTAAATATGGAATTGATTATACATTCCATAAGTTTACACCTTCAAGTTTATCAGCATCTCAAGGTTCAACTCCTTTAAATCCTGGTGCATCACAAAATCTTTATAGTCATGAGACAGGAATATATATTACAGATGATTATAAAATAACTAATAATTTCAATTTATCAAGTGGTATTCGATATAGTATGTTCCATTTCGTTGGTCCATTCACTCGGTATGTACATGATAATTTGGACAATGTGAACGAAATTATACAATACAATAAAAATCAGTTAGTAAAATGGTATGGTGGATTTGAACCAAGAATTACATTAAAATATCAACTTAAAAACATTGGGACTTTCAAAGCAGGATACTCTTACAATTATCAATACATTCACCTAACATCTTTAAGTGCTTTATCCTTACCTACAGATATTTGGTTTCCGACCACTGACCTAGCAAAACCACAAAAAGGATATCAAATATCATTAGGATATTTTAAAAACTATTTAGATGATATCATTGAGACTTCAATTGAGATTTATTATAAAGGATTAAAAAATATAGTTGAATATAAACCTGGTGCTCTTCCATCTGACAACCTTACCGATAATGTAGATAATTTGTTAGTCTTTGGTACAGGGAAAAGTTATGGTATAGAATTCTTCGTAAGGAAGAATGTTGGTAAATTTACAGGTTGGATTGGTTACACTTTGGCAAAAACAGAACGTTATTTCCCAGACATTCAAGCAATACCTTTTCCAGCAAAATATGATCGAAGACATGACCTCTCAATCACATCAACATATAAATTAAATGAACGTTGGACATTTGGTGCAGCTTATGTTTATGCTACAGGTAATACCATGACCTTACCTTCTAATTGGTATTTACATGAACAAAATCTGTTACTTAACTATTACAGTAGAAACTCAACTAGAATGCCATCTTATCACAGACTGGACATATCAATAACATTTTATGATAAGGCTACTAAGAAAAAATACGATACAGAAATAAATGATTATCAAGATGTAAAAAAAAGGTTTAGAAGTAATTGGAATTTCTCAATTTACAATTTATATAATCAGGCAAATCCATTCTTTTTATATTTACAAGGTAGTGGCTATATTTTAAAGGGTAATTTTAAAATGAGTGTAAAACAAGTAACTTTATTTCCGATTATACCAAGTATTACATGGAATTTTTCTTTCTAACCTATCGTTTGAGACTGTTAATTTGTATTCAAATTATACTATTTACTTCCTGTCAAAAAGAAGTCAAAATTGACATACCTTCATACGAAAACAAACTAGTTGTTGAAGGTCGTATCGAAACTGGATTACCTCCTATTATTTTATTAGGTACAAGTAAAGATATTTTTTCAATGAATTCACTTGACACAATTTTTGGAAGTTATATTACTGATGCAGTTATTACAATAAGTGATGGAACAAACTTTGACACTTTACAAACAATTTGTACTGATGATATACCAAAAGGTTACGAAGATTTAGGAGCAATTCTATTTGGAATTCCTTCTATTTACATTTCAAAATTTCATCTTTGCGCTTATTCTACTTTAAATACTACCTTTTTCGGTAAAGTCGGTGGAAAATACACAATAACAATCCATTACAAAGGTAAAAAATATACCTCCACTACATCAATTCCTGAACCTGTCTATTTAGATACAATTTTTTGGAAAAAAGAGAAAACATTACCGAATTATGGTCTTGCATATGCTTCAATTACTGATCCAATAGAAAAAGGAAATGCATATTTTTGGGAAGCATTGCGAATAAAAACTGGCAATGATGGAAGTAATGTTGATAAAAGATTCTATAAGCCACGTAACCCCGTTTTTGATGACCAATTTATTAATGGGATTAAATTTAACTTTTGGTACGAAAACCCAAGAACTTATTACGATGAAAACATTAGCGATAAATACAGAGGATTTTATTTACGTGGAGACACAGTAACAATTAAATTTTCAACGATAAACCAAGTTACTTTTAATTTTTTACAAAAAAAATATACTCAAATAAATACGGGAGGAAGTCCATTTTCATCTCCAATTAATGTTCCTAGTAATATCTCAGGAGGAGCATTAGGATTATGGGGTGGTTATAGTACAACATATTCTACTTTAATTTGTGATGATAAAAACCAATAACATTCATTTCACTTTTTAACTTAATTAAATCAATTCCTTCACAAACAATAGGTATTTTTGCCACTAAATTATTTTAAGAAATTACATGCAATCCTATTTATCACATCTTAATTACAATATTGAAGAACAAAACATTCACTCTGTTCAAATTCAACTTATTGTAATAAAGAATCCTGATGGAACACCACGATGGATTATTCCGTCACACGCGAAAAGTGCTTATTTTTTAAAATTCTACAACGTAAGTAACTTCAAATCAAAAATAATTAGTCTTTTCTTTAGAATAGTATTCAAACTTAGGATTCAAAAAATAATTTTAAAATCTAAAAAATATAATATCTCTTTAGCTGATAACAAAAATGCAATTTACAACCTAGAAAAAACTGATTGGGCATTATTCACGGGAACTATTGGACCAAATAATAAAATGATTTTATATTCCAATAGTCAAAAATCATTTTATAAAATTGCAACAACTGATAATTCAAAAAATATCATTGCTAATGAATTAAATACACTACATAATCTATCATCATTAAAACCAACTTTTTTTTATTTTCCTGAGATACTAGATTTTAGAGAAAATTATCTTGTAATTAAAGATGTTTCATCTTTAAATCAACGATTTAAAAATTTAAGCCCTATTCTAGTCAACGCCATTTCTGAATATGGATGTCTTGATAACGAATACCTTTTATTTGAAGAATTTACATCAAAAACTTGCCTAAATAAGACACTTAATGAATTATCAAACTTAACTGACACAAGGTTACCTATAGGATTAATAAATAAACTTCAACTTCTAGAAAAACGATTTCATAATCAAAAGATAGAAATATGTTTTAGTCATGGAGACTTTACTCCTTGGAATATGTTTCAAGATGATGATAAAGCAGCTATCTATGATTGGGAATTAGCAAATAAAAATTACCCATTAGGATTTGATGGTTTTCATTTTATTATTCAAGACAGTATTCTCGTTCGAAGACTTTCATGGAAATCAATTAAAAATGAAATCGATATACAAATTCAAGATAAAACAATTTATCACTGGAGTAGACATCAAGAAAATAATCAGGAAAAATATCTTGGTCTATACCTACTAACGAACATTATCAAGTATCTTGACATATATACAAAACAAGCCAATTGGCACACTCAAATCCATTGGTTAATAAACACTTGGAGCGAAGCATTAACATCAATTCTTATAGACGAAAAACCTGCAAGATCTTGGTTAATTATAGATTTATTCGATTGGTTAAATCCATTAAATTATGCAGCACTAAAAATTCCAAATCATGCACCTGAACTTTTAAGTAGATATTCAGATATCGATATTTGTATCGAACAACATGACGAAAAAAAAATTATTGATTTTATCGAGAATCATCCATGTGTAAAGCAAGTAAATAAAAGGCGTAAATCATTTATGAATTGTATAACAATTGTTTTAACAGATTCGTCTATATTAAGTTTAGACTTAATTTGGCAATTCAAAAGAAAACAATTAGTTTTTTTAGACGCTAAACAATTATTAGACACTAACTCTTTGAATAATTTTGGAGTGAGAACACCTTCAAATGAAGAAATTTCAAGGTATGTTGGATTATTTTATGGCTTAAATAATTCTAAGATACCAGAAAAATATTTAGAACTTAAACAGTTTTTAAAGAATGAACTTCAAAAAGATAAACTTGTCATTAACCATTATTCGAATATGACAAACTCAAGTAAAGATTTAAACGTTTACATTCGAAAAGAAAAAAGCAATCATGGTTTATCATTACTGAAAAATTCAATCAACTATTTAATAGATACAGTAAGAAATATGAATTCAAAAAATGGAATTATCATTACTTTTAGTGGGGTTGACGGCGCAGGAAAATCCACAATAATTGAAAAAGTAAAATACGAGCTCGAAAAAAAATATAGAAAACGTGTAGTTGTAATTAGACATAGACCTTCTATATTACCTATATTAAGTGCTTGGACTAAAGGAAAAGCAAAAGCTGAACAAGATGCTGCAACTAGACTTCCAAGACAAGGAGAAAACAAGAGTAGTATATCTTCATTATTACGTTTTTTATACTACTATTCAGATTATATCTTAGGCCAATTTTATATAAATGTTAAATATAAATACAGAGGTTTTATTGTTCTTTACGACCGTTACTATTATGACTTTATCATTGATGGTAGAAGAAGTAATATATTAACAAATGAAAAATTTGTCAAATTTGGTTATAATTTTGTCTTTACCCCTAGTCTTAATTTCTTTTTGTACGCTGATCCTGAAGTAATACTTAGTAGAAAACAAGAACTTTCTTCAGAAACAATAATTGAGCTAACAAACAAGTACAAACAATTATTTAATTACTATGAAAATAAGAAAAAACAAAATAATTATCACACAATAAATAATATTGATATTCAACAAACTATAGATACTATAATATCACAAATTAATTTTAAATTGAATTGATAATTTTATGAAAAAAATAATTGAGAAAATTGTTAAGTATAGAAATCCCAACTTTAAATTCGATCAAAATCTAACAAGTTTTGCACTTTTTCAATTCATATGGATACAAATAAACTCACTTAGAAGAGGTCTGAAGTTATTATTTTTCTTAAAAAATCCAAAAGGTGCATTATTAGGTAAAAGAGTATTCTTTTTTAATTTGCCTGCAATTCATTTTGGTAAATTCTTAAAATTAGGTAACAATGTATATATAAGTGCATTAAGTGAAAAAGGAATTAATTTTGGTAATAATGTTGGTATAGGTGACTTTAGTAGAGTTATTGTTTCTACCTCACTGAATAATATAGGATCCCATATTAAAATAGGTAATAATGTAGGTATAGGCGAGTTTGCATATCTTGGAGGAGCTGGAGGATTGGAGATAGGAGATGAATGTATCATTGGTCAATACTTAAGTTGTCATCCTGAAAACCATATTTACAATGATATTAATCTTTCGATTAGACATCAAGGAATTACGCGTAAAGGAATTAAAATTGGCAGCAATTGTTGGATTGGTAGTAAAGTTACAATTTTAGATGGAGTCGAAATTGGAGAAGGGTCAATTATTGCAGCTGGTGCAGTTGTAAATAAATCTTTCCCAGCAAATAGTATTATTGGAGGTGTACCAGCAAAATTATTAAAAACAAGAGATGCAAACTAAAACAATACTAGTAACTACCTATGCAATAAATCCATACAAAGGATCAGAAGATGGTATGGGATGGAACTTTATTCTCCAAATTGCAAGACATCATAAAGTATATGCAATAACAAGAGAAAATAATAAAGCAAAAATTGACAAGTATATTCAAGAAAACCCATCTGAACTATATGCTAACATAACATTTTTATATTTCGATTTGCCATACTGGATGCGTTTTTGGAAAAAAGGTGGACGTGGTGCATTACTTTATTATTGGATGTGGCAAAAAGGAATTGTGAATTTCATAAAAAAGCAAACAATTGAATTTGATATCGTTCATAACTTGAATTTTCATAATGACTGGACACCTAGCTATCTCTGGAAGTTAAACAAACCTTTCGTTTGGGGACCGATAGGTCATCACCCTACAATACCTTCAAAATACATGAAGTATTATTCCTATAAAGAGAATATTAAGAATAAATTAACTTGGTGGACAAAAATATATTTCTGGAAATTTTCAATTTCTTTAAACAAAACATTAAGAAATGCAACGCATATTATTTGCATGAATTCTTCTGTTGTTCAAGTATTACCAGGTCTGAAAAATAAATATACTATTATGCCTTCTGTCGCATCTGAAGATTTTGGGTGGAATAATACGATACATGAAAACAAATTCAAATTAATTTCAGCAGGTAGATTAGTACCGCTGAAAGGTTTTGATTTAACAATACGTTCATTTAGTCATTTTCTACAAAATATTTCTGAAAATGAAAAAAGCAATATAATACTTAGAATTATTGGAAGTGGACCAGAATTAAATAATTTAAAGACTCTTTGTGATAAACTTAATATTAATGAATATGTAGAATTTATTCCATGGATAGAACGAAATGATTTAATTCAAGAATATCAAAGTTCTTCAATATTTATTTTCCCATCGCATGAAGGTGCAGGAATGGTAATATCTGAAGCCTTATCATTCGGATTACCCATTATTTGTTTAGATAATTTTGGTCCAGGAGAGTTTATAAATGAAACATGTGGATTCAAAATAAAATCTAATTCTTATGAAGATACAATTATGCAATTAGCTGAAAGTATAAATAACTTATATACAAATAAACAATTAGTCAATTCAATGAGACAATCTGCAAGAGATAATTATTTACTTAATTTCAAATGGGATAATAGAGGTGACAAATTAAGAGATATATACGAAAAACTATAAATATGCGAATATTTGCATTCCATTTATTAAATGATTTTAGCGGAAGTCCTAAAGTATTAAGTCAATTACTAAAAGGCTGGGTAAAAAACAATTTAGAAGTTCATGTAGTAACATGTGGTGGTAGAAATGGTTTTTTATCAAATATCGCTGATGTTAACTATCATTATTACAACTATAAATTTGCTAAGAATCCATTAATTCGTTTAATTAATTTAACATTAAGTCAAATTTTCATAGTTTTCAAAATGCTATTCGTTTTAAAAAAAACAGATATTGTATATGTAAATACAGTCCTGCCATTTGGAGGAGCAATCATTGGTAAGATGAAGGGATGTAGAGTTATCTATCACGTTCATGAAACATCTATGAAACCAGTAATTTTAAAACGCTTTTTATTTGGTACAGCTAAATTATGTGCTCAAGATGTAATATTCGTATCTAATTATTTAGCGAAACAAGAGCCTTTTAAAAATTCAAAAAACCATGTAATTTTCAATGCATTAGAAGATGAATTCTTATCTAAAGCTATAGAAAATAGAAATTCAAAACAAAAACAAAAAAATATATTACTTGTTTGTTCACTAAAAGAATACAAAGGTGTAAATGAATTCGTTAACCTAGCAAAAAAATTAAATGATTATACCTTTCGCCTTGTAGTTAATGCCTCACAAATTGAAATAGAAACATATTTTATTAATCAGAAAAAACCAAATAATTTAACTATTTTCTCTATACAAACTAATCTACATCCTTTCTACTTATGGGCAGATTTAATTGTTAATTTTTCCAAACCTTCAGGTTGGATAGAAACATTTGGATTAACAATTATTGAAGGAATGGCGTATGGTTTACCTGCAATTGTTCCAATAGTAGGTGGAATAACAGAGTTGGTAGAAAATGATATTAACGGATATCAAATAGATTCAACAAATACTAATTTATTAGTAGAAAAAATTACAACTTTATTCGAAAATAAAAATCTTTATGATTTAATGAGTGCAAATTCAATAGTAAAATTGAATAATTTTAAAGAGAATAACTTCATTAATAGCAGCCTTAAAATAATTAAAAATCAATAAGTTGTACTCATTGGATTTCTTTTAGCATAATATTTAGAAACAAATACATACGAAAATCCGATTTGAGTTGCGTACAATACAGATATTGAATTGGTAGATTTTGATTTAAAATCCAAATAATATCCCTCAGAAAAATTAAATTGTTGCGTTAGATTTAATATTAAATTAAAACTTCCAACTGTCTTTTCAAGTTGGAATCCGTGACTTGTTATAAATGAGAAATTATTTTCAGTAAAACCACTATTTGATAATATTGAAGATCCAGCTCCTAATTTGTAGAAAATATGCTTTGTTCTATGTTCTTGTTCTCCTTGTGCAATATGAGTCAGATTAAAATGTAACTGAATTAGAAAATTTGATAAATAGGTGTTAAAAATCGTTTTGTTTCCTGCTACTCTGTTGACCAAACCACTTAATTCTATACCATATCCAAATGATTTAGATTTCAAATAGCGAACAAATAAAGTTCCTTGGGGATTTATTTTTCCAAATGAATACCCAAATGTATGATTTGAAAAATACGTACTTGAAGAACCACCTAATACTCCAACTGCTAACTCTTTATGTTTTAAATTTTGTGAAAAACTAAACGAGATGAATAATAAAATGAAGGTTACGGAAATAATTTTTTTCATCAAAATTATGTTTTTTTCATATTTATATGTTTTTCAACGTAATAAACAATTTTAAGTTTCAAATCAATCAAACAATTTAAAATGAAACAAAGAATACAATAACTTATAAATCAAATATTTAATTATAAACATATGAATATTGATATTTATTTATATTAAATTTTTTCTTTTAATTAGTTTAGCCTAAATTTGCATATCCACAATTAAGTCAAATTACTTAGGTCCAATAATTAAAGCTTTTAGTTTAAAATACTATTAAGCACATAAATAATGAAAAGAACAAAGACAAATAAAATTAAAGTTGCTATAATTGGATCTGTTGGTATTCCTGCAAAGTATGGTGGATTTGAAACTCTAACGGAGCATTTAGTAGATAATTTAAGTAATGAATATGATCTAACTGTTTATTGTTCTGGAAAAAAATACCCAAAGAATAGTAGGAAAAAGCAATATAAAAACGCTACTCTAAAATACATTCCACTTCAAGCTAATGGCATTCAGAGTATCCCATATGACACCTTATCAATAATACATGCATTATTTTATACAGATGTTCTTCTTATTTTAGGTGTAGCAGGTGCTTGGATATTACCATTTGTTAAATTATTTACCAAAAAGAAAATAATTATTTCTATTGACGGAATTGAATGGAAAAGAGATAAGTGGAATAGAATCGCAAAATGGTATTTGTTTTGGGCTGAAAGTATGGCTGTCAAATATTCACATATAGATATATCTGACAATGAAGCAATTCAAGATTATACAGCAATGCGTTACGGCACTTTAAGTAGGATTATTGAATATGGAGCTGACCATACATTAAAAGTTTCTCCATCTGAATCGGATTTAAATGAATTTCCATTTTTAAAAAATAATTACGCTGTAAAAGTTTGCCGTATAGAACCTGAAAACAATGTACATGAAGTATTAGAAGCTTTTATGGATTTACCCGATTACCAATTAGTAATGGTTGGAAATTGGAATAATAGTGAGTATGGAATAATCTTTAAAGAAAAGGCTAAAGCATACAAAAACATATTATTGTTAGACCCTATTTATGATCAGCGTAAACTTGATTTAATTAGAGGTAATGCAACTTTGTATATTCATGGTCATTCTGCGGGTGGAACAAATCCTTCATTAGTAGAAGCTATGTATTTAGGTTTACCTATACTCGCTTATAATGTATCCTACAATAGAAAAACAACAGAAAACAAAGCACTATATTTCAATAATCAATTTGAATTGGTTGAACTTGTTAATAATACAAGCTCTGAAACTCTTACTGAGATTGGTGAAAACATGGAAAAAATTGCAATGCGAAGATATATATGGGAAAAAATTGCAATTAAATACCAAGCATTGATTGAAGAAGCTTTCAAAATCAAAGTTAAAAATAACATTCAACCTAAAACAAAAAACGTAGACGAGTCTAAACTAATTGACATGAACATTGCACACTTAAAACATCACAAATCATTCTACGACAAAAAGTAATTTAAAAAATGAATAACCTATATTTCTTACTCATATCCCCTATTCTTTCATTAATACTAGTATTGCTTCTTACTCCTATCTTTAGAAAAATTGCAATCAAAATTAATTTTGTCGACAAACCAAATTTTAGAAAAGCTCATTTCACACCTATTCCATTAGTTGGCGGATTCACTGTTTTTATTTGTTCTGCTATTGTTCTTTCGTTTTCAATTCATGGTAATAGTGAATTCAAACAGATTATACCTGTAATAATTGGGGCTTTTGTTCTGCTAGTGATGGGTATTATAGACGATAAAATTAACTTAAAAGCCATATTCAAGCTCATAATTCAACTTTTAATATCCTACTACATTTATGCATGTGGTATAAAAATAGACTCTTTGTTTGGGATATTTTGGATAAATGAACTTCCTGAATTTATGAAATTAATATTAACTATCATTGTTATCACAGGGACTGTAAATGCATTTAATCTTTCCGATGGAATTGACGGATTAGCAGGGGGGCTAGCAATTATTGGCTTTAGTGCATTTTCTATTATAGCAGTAATACTGAATCATCATGTATTAGCAATTCTTTATTTAACAATTATTGGTTCATTAATTGGTTTCCTTAAATTTAATTTGAGCAAAAAAAATAAAATTTTTATGGGAGATGCAGGATCACTTTTTTTAGGTTTTATTTTAGTTGTATCTGGCATAATGCTTTTACAATTCTCAGTAAGTACACCAAATATCTCAATGACATTTTCAACTGTTATCGGCGTATTAATACTTCCCGTTATCGATTCTATACGTGTTTATCGTAAACGAATAATGAAAGGATATAGTCCATTCAGAGCAGATAAAACACACCTTCATCACTTATTATTAAATCTAAAATTAGAACATAAGAAAGCAACTCTTATTATAGTGATAACGGTTGTAACACTGCTTTGTTTATCTATTTTCTCTGGTACTTACTTTTCATATACAACGAGTATAATAATTATGCTAGTTTTGTTTGCAATAATTACCAAACTACTTTCTTTAAACGATGAAATCAATGATTGGTTAAAGAAAATGAAAGATTTAGAAAGTTGATGATAGATACCCTATATTCAGATATTGATTCAAGCTGGAATAACTTTCTAACTGAAGAAAAATCAAAATTTTATCACAAAAAATTAATCGATTTCTTAGAAATTGCCTATCAAGAAAAAAACACATTACCATCTATTAATCAAACACTTCGTGTATTTCAACTTCCGATAAATAAAATTAAAGTTGTCATTCTTGGTCAAGACCCATATCCAACTATAGGACATGCAAATGGTTTAAGCTTCTCTGTTAATCCAGGTGTTTTTCCATTACCTAAAAGCTTGACTAATATATTTAAAGAATTAGCTTTTGAAAATCCAACAATTTTAAAAATGAATGGTGATTTGAGTGATTGGTTTAATCAAGGAGTATTTCTTCTAAATACAATTTTAACTATTGAGGTAGGAAAACCTCTAAGTCACAAAAATATAGGTTGGGAAAACTTCACGAAAAATACAATTAGCTATTTGCAAAAAAACACAAAAAATGTGGTTTACCTTTTATGGGGGAAAAACGCACACTCTTTTAAAGAGCTAATTGATCAATCTAACAATTTAATTATTCAAACATCACACCCTTCTCCATTAGGATACACTAAATCAGGTATTGATTTTACGTCATTCAGAGGTAGCAATCAATTCACATTAACAAATGAATATCTAAAATCAAATAAGCTGACTGAAATCATTTGGTAATAGTATGAAATATGTATCTTTACCAACTAATTCTAGTTAGAGTATAACAATTAAATTGCTATTTGTGAGATGGAAACAATATTAAAAAATGACTTAATTCTTAGAGCTGCAAGAGGTGAAAATATTGAAAGATATCCTGTTTGGCTAATGCGTCAAGCAGGTCGTATTTTACCTGAATATAGAGCGGTAAGAAGTTCTTTATCCGGTTTTAAGGAATTGGTTGAAACTCCGAAATATGCTGCTGAGGTAACAATACAACCAGTTGATATTTTAGGTGTTGATGCAGCGATTATTTTCTCTGACATACTTGTTGTACCAGAAGCGATGGGGCTAGAATACCAAATGATTGAACAAAAAGGGCCTTGGTTTGAAAAAACGATTAAGTCAGAAGCAGATTTACATTTAGCGGAAGTAGACTTCGACATAGAAGATAGACTAGGTTATGTATTAGAAGCAATAAAATTAACAAATAAAGAATTAAATGGTCGCGTTCCTTTGATTGGTTTTGCTGGTGCACCTTGGACAATTTTTTGTTATATGGTAGAAGGAAAGGGATCAAAAACTTTTTCTGAATCACGTAAAATGCTTTATACTAACCCTACTCTTTCACATCAATTATTAGATAGAATAACTAATGTAACAATAAAGTATTTAAAAGCACAAATTAAAGCCGGTGCTCATATGTTACAGTTATTTGATTCATGGGCTGGTATATTAGGAACAGATCAATATAGAGAATTCAGTTTAAAATATATTCAAAAAATTGCTGATGCAATAAATGAAGTTCCATTAACTATATTCTCTAAAGGAGCTATAAACTCTTTAGAAGAAATTGCATTATCTAAATGCAATACAATAGGATTAGATTGGAATATGGACATCGCTGAATTTAGATCTAAAATAGGAGAAACAAGAACCATTCAAGGTAACCTTGATCCTTGCGCATTATATAGCACACACACACAAATTGAAAGTTTAACAAACAATCTATTAGACTCTTTTACTAGTAAAAGACATATTGTTAATTTGGGACATGGAGTATATCCTGATGTAGATCCAGATAAAGTTAAAACTTTCATCAACACCGTTAAACAATACAACATAAAGTATTAATTCTTAACTTATGAAGCTTTTATCCCATATAATTTTAACACTAAGTATATCATTTACTTTATTTTCTCAAGATGAAAACATACTTGAAAATGGAAGCTTTGAATCCTTAAAAGGAAAAATAAAAGATATTGGATCAATTGACATTGCAAGAGGATGGTATTCTCCCTCTCCAGTCAAAGCAGACTTATTTACAAAAGAAAATAAAAATCAGAGTTTATTAACTTCAGAAAATATTTTTGGTAAAGAAGAACCGAAACAAGGCGAAAATTATGCGGGAATCGTTGCTTTTTCTTATAACAATAAAGTACCTAGATCTTATCTTGCAACTCAAATTGCACAACCAATGATTAAAGGAATGAAATATTGTGTTACAATGTATGTATCATTAGCTGAAGCTTCAAAATATGCATGTAATCAATTAGCATTTAATTTTTCATCTAAGCCACTAGAACAGAAAGATAAAGGTTCAATAATTACTGCTAGTCATATTTTACATCCACAAAAGAAAGTTATAAATGCTTCATATGGTTGGGAAAAAATATGTGGAACTTATATTGCAGAAGGTGGAGAAAAATTCATTACAATAGGAAACTTTACAAATAATGAAGGTACCATAAACGAAAAAACACAAAAAAACACTGCTTTCAAAGGAGTTCAAGCTATAGCTGCATATTACTACATAGATGATATACATATATCGATGATTGATCCTAAACAAAATTGTAAATGTTATGATGGTGATAATACAAAATCAGATGCTTTTTATCACAAAGTAATTGTTTTAGAAGATCACTTGAACCCTCAACAACGCATAGAAGCTCACACTACATTTTTTCCATTTGGCCAAGCTGCATTACAAGAAGCTAATAAAGCTACTCTTAGAGTAATCTGTGAAATAATGAAAAGCAATCCGGACTTTAAATTAGAATTGTTCGGACACATCGATTCATTAGAACAAATATATGCTCAAAAACGCCCAGCTTTTGCAGATTTATCAAAGAAAAGAATTCGTTCTGTTATGGAATTTTTAATTGAAAATGGAATTGATGTAAATAGATTGATAGGAACCCCTACAGATGAAGTGGAACCTAATGAGGAAATAACATCGGAAGATGATGAATCTTTAATCATGGCTAAAAATCGTCGAGTAATGTTTAAAGTAATAACAAAATTATAGCTCATGTCACGCTTTACAATTGGTGAAAGAATTGGATTTCTTCACGAAAGTGGTGAAGCTATAATTATCAATATTTTCAAAAACAATACTTTATTAATTCAAGATGATTTTGGATTTGAACAAATCAGAGAAGAAAAAGATTTGATTAAAATTTATGGTACAGACTATAATTTAGAAAACTCAGCTGTTCCAATTGAAAAACAACAAGTTAAAAGCAAAAACAAATCTAAATCTCTTATAAATAACAAACAACAAAATTCATTTTGGGAAATTGACTTACATGTTGATCGTCTATTAAATTCATATTCATCATTATCAAATACAGAAATTTTACTTAAACAATTGCATCAATTTAAAGATTTTTTACAACGCGCAAAAAATAAAAGAGTTCAAAAAGTTGTTGTTATACACGGTGTTGGTGAAGGTGTGCTAAAAAATGAAATCAGAAGTTATTTAGCCAAACAAGAAAATTTAGAGTTTTACGATGCTTCATATTTAGAATATGGAAAAGGGGCAACTGAAATAAGAATTTGGTATTCAAAATAGTTTACATGATAAAAATATTATTATCTCCTGCTAAATCTTTAAATTACGAAAATGTAATTTCGATTCAAAAAACATTCACTACACAGGCTTTTTTCATTAAAGAAGCTAATTTTCTTGCTAAAAAACTACAAAAGTTATCAAGTAAAGATTTAGAAAAAATGATGCATATTTCTAAAGATTTAGCAGAACTTAATAAACATAGATATGAACAATGGTCTTCACCAGAAATTGAAAATACACATTGTAAATCTTGTATAGAAGTTTTTAATGGCGAAGCATATAAAGGACTTGATGCTCAATCATTTTCTGAATTGGAGGTCAATTATTTACAAGAAAATCTAAGAATATTGTCTGGTTTATATGGCGTTTTAAAACCATTGGATTTAATTTATCCCTATCGACTTGAAATGGGAACGAAATGGAAAATAGACTTTAAACATGCATCACTTTATGATTATTGGAAAGATAAATTAACAAAATATTTAAACAACGAAAATCCTAATTTCATTATCAACCTATCCTCGAACGAATATTATAAGTCCATTGATTCAAAAAAATTAAAAGCTAAAGTTATCACACCTATTTTTAAAGAATTCAAAAATGGAGATTATAAGATAATTATGATGTATGCTAAACATGCACGGGGAAACATGACTCAATACTGTGTTAAAAATCAAATCAATGACCCGGAAGAATTAAAATTATATAACGAATTAGGGTATTCTTATAACGAGATGTTGTCAACAGAAACGGATTGGGTGTTTACTCGCAATTAGAATGTTTTTATAATGATTGATTATTTTTCAATTCTATCCAACGTGACATATATTTAGTACTTTGAAGTAAATGATAATTAAGCATACTCCCATAAAAATTCATCGCTCTATGTGTAGTTAAATTCTGTTTTAATTTTATTAACTCTTCTAAGAAATATTCAGCTTTGGATTTGTATTGAGCCGTTGACAATAGTTTGAATCCTTTTAACTGAGCATGATTCCAATGTTCTTTATTCGTGTAAAGTTCAATAGAAGAACTTATAAAATCAGTTAAATTTGAGGCAATACTTCCGCCCCATTCATTAACAGAGTTTATCATAGATTCTGAACCAATATTATATGTAATCGAAGGAATTCCAAAACGCATTGCATCAATAAACTTTCCTTTTACACCTGCTCCAAATCTTAATGGAGCCAGCATTAACTTGTGTTTAAAACAAACTGACTCTGCAGATATAGCCCTACCTAAAACATGAAAGCCTTCACTTTTATTGTTTAACTGAAATACTTTTTCACTAGGATATGCACCATATATATATAAATTGGCAGTAGGTAATTCTTGACGAATCTTAGGCCAATATATTTTTTTTAATTGTAAAACTGCATCCCAATTTGGTTCATGTAAAAAATTTCCAATAAACATAAATCCTTCTCTCATATCATAATCAGGTATCGAATTTAATTTATCAGATTCTACCCATAAGGGTAAATAAAGTAATAAATTAGAATCAATATGAAATTCATGTTGAAGTAATTCCATTTCATATTGAGATATAACCAAGGTTAAATCTGATCTAAGAATACTAGCAACTTCTCTTTTTGCAACATCATTATAACATAATTCAATATTAAAATCAATTCCTTTTTTTATTGCCTGTTCTCTTGCATATCTTAAAAAATGTATATCTTCTGTGTCCAAAATTTGAACAGCATTAGGACAGGTATCTTTAATTCTCCACCCATATTGTTCTTCAATTATATAACGATCATAAACAACGACTGTTGGATTAATATCTTTAACAACACGATTAAAAGAAGAGTCATTCAATTGAATTTCAATCTCTTGAACATTTACACTGCTTAAATCATAACTGTATTCACTTTTTGCAGCAGAACAAGCAAAAAAAACGGTATTTAAAGATGGTTTACAAGCATTAATCAATTGCATCATTCTAACTCCTGCAGCAGAAGATGTTGGTTCTGGCCAAACCATTCCGATAAATAAAATCTTCTCCATATCTAGTTAAAAACAATATAATCAACATATTAAATTGAAAACATAATAAACAATTGCCTTCAAAATATTTATAAAAACGATAATTAAAAAATTAAACTTTTAACTCAAATTTACGCAATAAATTAAAGAATAAAATTCTTATGATGAAAATGGAAAAATGAAATAATTTCATCATAATATCTATTAATGGCTATTCAAAAAGATATAAAAACAACTCTGTTTTCAATATTTTACAAAAAAAAGTTATGTTTTTCATGTAAACTACTTTTATTTAATATCTTGTTATGAATAAGGGACAAACATATAGTAATCATATAGAATGAGTAAAAAAATTAAAATAACGTTAGTTGCACTAATATCTATAATCGGCATTATCATATATTATAACCTGACAGATTATTCAAGCATACTTGCTTCTGCATTAGACAATCCTAATCAAGAAATATACATTTATAATGTTGGTACAAATTTTGAAGAAAACGGGAATGATCGAATAGCTACCGGACTGAAAACCAATTTAAAAACAATAAATTCAATAAATATTGAAAAGTTAACAAACAAATTCTTCCCACCAATCCTTGAAACCTCACAATCCGAGGGATTAATAGAATATGCAGATGTAAGCATACAACCAAGAAAAAACTACCGCTTTGATTTGACTTTCGATATATTAGGTAACGGACCGCTTTACCTTAAAATTGGTGCAACAGAATTTTTTGTAGTAATTAACTTTTCGACTGGAAAATTAACTAGCATAAGTTATGTTATTGAAAGTACGAAAACATCTGTCGTGTATGATTATAATTCTGAAACAGGCTTACCCACTGCTTTTTACGCCTACCAAGTAAAGAGTGAACGTGTAGATTGGGAAAGTGTTGATACAAGAAAAATAGAAAAAGAAAACATTGTTTTTAGTCCTGGAAACATCCCTAATAAAGCCATTTATGAATTAGGAATTAAAGCACAAGAAACCGTTAGAAAAATTATACTTTACTACAAATCAAAAAGCGAGGCAGAATATGTCAATATTCATATCGATGAAAAACCTTTAAAACATCAAATCGATTCTTTAATTCAAGTTTTCAATCCTAGCATACCAACTTCGAATTCATATAAATCATTTCCTAATTTTGACAAAAAGGCTCTTATAAAGGTTTTATTCAATATATCCCCTTCCGGTCAAGTAAATGATCTCAAATTAAAAACGATTGGTGAAACAACAAATGGTACAGATTTTATTCCTTTGACTTATTCCCAAAATAATGAACTTTTAATTTTATTGAGAAAAAGTATAAAAGCCGAAATCCCAAAATATATAGGAATACCTTGTGCTGTCGAATATGAAATGAGTATCCCTATTGAAAACAATAGAGTTAAAAGTATTATTTTTTAATTCATTATAAATCAATAGAATAACAATCTATTAGCGTACTAAAAACCACTCACAATTAATAGCTTATTTCATTTTTCACTAAATTTTATAAAAATAAAAAAACATGAAATCAATTTTCGTTATCTTTTCATTACTTTTTGTAAATATTTTAAGTTCCTTTTCACAAACATTTACAAAATCAACTGAACCTAATATTGGTGATTCGGTTTGGATGTATTATTCAGAAAACACAAATATTACAAGTTTTTATCCTATAGAAAAAGATAAATACGATATTTGGGATCTTTCATTATTAAACAATATTGATACAACTGTTCAAAAGCTTGTAAATGTATTTAATCCTATTGATTCTAAATTTAGTTCAGATTTCATTTCATCAACTAAAGCTATTTCGATAGAAAATTATTTAACAACTTTTTATACATCTTCAGATTCCGAAAGAAAATCTTTAGGATTCCATTTTAAGGATGAAACATTTGGTGATGTTGAGATTTTATACAGTAATAAAAATCAAACAATTTATTCTTATCCATTTGGAAGTAATTCAAAAATAAATGAAGAAATTTCAGGTGAGATGAAATACTATTATTCAACTCCATGTGCTGTTTTATGTAAT
>CANGHE010000023.1 GCA_947453545.1 Flavobacteriia bacterium | reverse complement strand
TTGAGCCATATTTTGGTGTTAGATTTTATACAACTCCATTATATAATTATAAAGAATCTACAGATATATATTCTTCTGCAGCTAATGACATTGCAGGAGGTATTGGGTGGTTTTTGACTACTGGTCTACCTGTTGAATTTAATTGGAAAATTGGATATCAATTTTAATTAATAAAAAAAAAGGCTGTCAAAAAAACTTTGACAGCCTTTTTTTTAATGGATTAAATCATGAAAAATTACATAATTCTTTTAATTTTAATAGCTCTTGTAAGTTGTTCTAAAAAGAAAGTTAAATTAGACTTAATCAATCATTCCTTAGAAAGTAAAATTGAAGGAAAAAGATTTTATGAAGGTCATGAAGGTCTTGGATTTGGATCAGAAGGGGTTGGTAATGTAACCTACAATAATATTTGGTTTTTCGAAAAAGATAGATCTTTTACTCTAATGGAAAATGATGTGCTTAGTTTTGATGGTGCGTATTCAGCTGTATGGTCAATAGTTTCAGATAGTTTGTTTATAGATCAACAGATTATTTTTAGTAAAACACCACTTTTTCATTATAAAATAATTGAAATAAATGATAGTCTCATTAAGTTGAGACAAAATTATAAGTTTAATATTGGTACTGTGGATTCTCCAATTTATAAAGATACTGTTTATTATAAATATCTTAAAAGTACAAAATGGGATTTTAACAAAGATACCGCATTATTAAATCAATTATATAAAAAATAATTTCTTACTTTTAATTTTCAAAAAGTAATTTAGCATACTGGGGATATAAATACTTATTGTAAATTTAATTTAATCATACCAATCTTTTGTATACTAACAATTATTAAATAGTAGTTGTTTATTTTTTTTCATTTAACTAATATCCTTTATTTTCTCGTATTTTTGTAGCAATAATTATATTTAAAAAAAATTGAAAACTACAACAAAAAGAGTTGTTCAACTAATTGTTGAACAGTGTGTTGCGAAAGGTATGAGACATGTTGTTTGTTCGCCTGGTTCTAGGAATGCACCTCTGGTTATAGCTTTTAATCAACATCCTGAAGTAGAGTGTATTGTAATCCCAGATGAACGTTGTGCTGCATTTTATGCCTTGGGTATTTCACAGCAAACAAGTCGATTGGTAGGTGTTGCTTGTACATCAGGATCAGCATCATTAAATTATTACCCCGCAATTGCTGAAGCGTATTATCAACAGATTCCTTTAATAGTATTTACTGCTGATAGGCCTATTTCTTGGGTTAATCAGGGTGACGGTCAGACAATTGTTCAACATGAAGTGTTTAAAAATCACATTCGTTATTCAATTACTTTGCCAGAGTTTGCTGGTGGAGAAGAATATGAATGGTATATAAATAGAGAATGTTCTGAGGCTTTATTCAAAGCAAATGGAAATATAAAAGGTCCAGTTCATTTTAATTTACCTTTTTCTGAGCCACTTTATAGTCAGGAAGATTTGGTCCGGTCTCCTGTAAATACAATCGATGTAGTTGAATCAAACTCACAATTTTCAGAAGCACAAATAATACAAATAATTGATGCTTGGAAAAAATATCCAAAAAAAATGATATTGTGTGGACAAATGAAACCTGATTTAGCGTTAGAAAATGTTTTGAATCAATTTGTAAATGATGATTCAGTCGTTTTTTTAGTTGAAAATACAGCAAATCAAGTTAATAATCAATTTATTCAGTGTATTGATAGAACATTAGAAAATATTTCTCCACAAGAGTTGAGTGATTTTGTTCCAGATTTATTAATTACAATTGGTGGAGCTGTCGTTTCTAAAAAAATAAAATCTTTTTTGAGAAACAATAAACCAAAAGAAACCTGGAAAGTTGGGTACGATTTTTTATTCATGGATACATACATGTCTATGAATTTAACTTTTCCAATGTTGCCATTTTCTTTCTTTAAGCAAGTATTAGGGGTTAAACCTTCTGTGCAATCAAATTATAGAAATCGTTGGAAACAAAAAGATTATGTTGCCCAAGATAAAGCAATTGATTTTATAATTTCACAAGTTGAAATATGTGATTTAACAGTATTTAATATTCTACAAGATTCAATCCCTGAAAATTCAGAACTTCATTTAGCTAATAGTTCCGTAATTCGCTATGCTCAACTTTTTAATCCAATTAAAAGTATTAATACTTGGTGTAATAGAGGTACGAGTGGAATTGATGGAAGCACAAGTACAGCAATAGGTGCTGCCTTTGCAAATTCTAATACTTGGCATACATTAATAACAGGAGATATTTCTTTCTTTTATGATAGTAACGCTTTTTGGAATAAATTAAAATTGCCTAATCTGCGTATATTTTTAATAAACAATTCGGGAGGAGGTATATTTAAAATTATTCCAGGTCCTGATACGACGGAGGAGTTAAATGATTTTTTTGTTTTTAATCATCAATTTTCTGCTGAATATATATGTAAAGCATTTAATATTAATTACTTTAAAGCGAATTCTTTGAATGAAATAGATGAGCAATTAAAAACGTTTTACACATATGATGAATCTAGTAATTCAGCATTAATGGAAATATTTACACCGAACAATTTGAATGATAAAATATTAAAAGAATATTTTAGAAGTTTATCTTAATTTTGATTACTAAATTTTAACTATGGATTATTTTTCAATTTTATTTACTGGTACAGGTCTTTTTTATTTAGTGGTCCTATCATTATTGGAGATAGTATTAGGTATCGATAATATTATTTTTATTTCCATTGTTACAGATAAACTTCCTTCCGAGAAAAAAAGAATAGCGAGAAATGTTGGATTGACTTTAGCTTTGGTTGTTAGATTATTTCTATTAAGTATTGTGGGTTGGATTATGGGAATGAAAGATCCACTTTTTACTATTTTAGGTCAGCAACTTACAGGTCAAAGTCTTGTTTTATTAATAGGAGGCTTGTTTCTTATTTATAAAAGTACATCCGAAATGCATAGCAGTATAAAAGGAAATCATGAAGGGGAGGTCAAGGTTAAAACCTCTTTGCCTTCTGTGATTCTACAAATTGTGATGATTGATATTGTGTTTAGTTTTGATTCAGTCATAACGGCAATAGGTATGACTAATGAAATAAGTCAAGGAGATTCATCTAAAAATCCAATGGTAATTATTTTTGGTGCTGTGATTATATCTATGCTGATTATGTTAATGTTTGCAAAACCAATTTCTGATTTTATAAACAAGAGACCAACTGTTAAAATGATTGCTTTAGCATTTTTAGTAACTATTGGAATTATACTAATTGCCGAAGCATTTGGACAACATGTTCCTAAAGGTTATATCTATTTTGCAATGGTTTATGCTTTGATAGTTGAGTTTATTAATATTCGAATGCGAAAAAATAAAGGGATATCAGAATAGTTATGTCTAAGGATGAGGCTATACAATTATTAGGAGGTGAATTGGATTATATTGAAGATTTTTTTGAAGAACAAGTATTTCTGATAAAAAATCAAATAATACAAAGTTTATCAATCAAGAAACTTATTGAACCTAAATTAAAAAAAATTAATTTCTTATTCAATGCTTATCAACTATTAATAGGAGAGGAAATAACTGATAACATTGAAAAATTAGACATTAATTTAGATGATGATTCTATTTTGAATACAGTTTCTACTTATCAATTATTACGTAATAAGTTAAAATTGATTTTGCTTAATGCTCAAAGTTTTCATAATATTGAATATGTTTCTAATGCATTAATCGAATTGGAATTACTTTATGCCAGAAAGTGGTATGAAGATACAGAATTACCAAAGGATATATTGGTTTCTAAAGTTATTGATCCAATGCAATTATTGTATGACATCAAGATTTATGCTTCAGCTGGAGGTTATACTTTTGATGATTTAAAGAAAGCCAAAAACTATGCTCCTAAATCATTAATTGTGGAAAAGAATAGATTATCTTTGTTGTTATCAAAATACAGTTGATTATGAGTGATGTATTAGGCAAATTAAGAGTGCAATTAGAGTTGCAAGAGTGGCCAGGAGTTTATATGTATAAATTTATAGTTCCAAATCATTCTGAAAATATAGAAGCTATTAAATTGTTATTTGATGATACTGCGATAATTAAGACAACAATTTCAAAAAATGGTAATTTTGTTAGTGTAAGCATTGAAGAGGTTGCACTTCATGTAGACATTATTATTGAAAAATACCAACAAGCTAGTTTAATTAAGGGAATAATATCATTATGATACTTATAGCATTTATTACTTGGAAAACAGTAATTACATTTATGTTTGTAACACTTTTCATTTTGTTGGCAATCATATTATATAAAAAATTGATTTCTAATTTAAAGAAAGATAATTTAAATTTGGTAGACTATTGTGTTTTATATTCTTTTGAAAGAGATGAACAAACAGGAAGTTTGGAATTTTATTTTACAAATGATAAACCCAAAAATATCATATTTGAAATTTTAAATGAAAATCATGAGTTGATTCATACATTAGCTGATCAAGAATATAAGTCAGGAGGACATATTATTAGATTTGATTCAACTGAATTAGCAAATGGATATTATTATTATCAATTAAGAACTGAAAATCAAAAAACCACAAAAAAAATGAATATTAAAAATTAATATTCAATGTCAAGATTGAATGTTTTTTGAAGTGTATATAGATTAGGATTCTTTCTTGCTAAAGCATTAAATTTATCTTTTCCAGTCTGCATTTGTATATTTTCTTCTTGTGACTCAATAATTGAAAAGTTCACTTTAACATTCCAATTTTTGAGATTTTCTCTCAAGTAATCAACTAATTCACTCAAATGCGTTTGTATGTAATCAATTTGAACTTGATTATCTACCTCATGTATCACTTGAAAGTCTGAAGATACTTTAGGATCACGTTTTTTCATGGCAAGATATATAGTATCATTACCATCTTCTTTCATCTTAAAAGCAAATTTTCTCCAATATATCTTTAGTTCGTCAAGAGAAAATGAATTTTTAGGTTTGTTTTCATGCGATTCATATGAATCTCCATCCAAATTCTCTTTTTTATGAAGTATTTCTTTTATTGAAATTAAGTTAGTTTGTATTTGCCCGGTTGGAGAAGCAAGTGTTTTAGCTTCTTTCTTAAAAGAAATGGCATTATAACTTGAATTTTCGATTTTTGAAATAGGAGAGGCAGTAGTAATAGTTGTGTTTTTATCTATCTGTCCGTTAAAAAAAATGATTTCAACAAAATCAGTTAGGCTTTTTTTTTTTCTAATTCGTTTTTTATGGAACAAATTTGCATGATAGCAAGTTCTACCAATAACCTCTGATTTTTTGAAGCTTTATATTCTACGTCTGATTTACTTAAAACTCCAAGTGCTCGAAGAATGAAAGGAACTTCTAATTGTTTTGCCTGTTCTATATATTTATTCTCAACGCTTTCTCCAACTTCTAATAATTTCGCAGTACGAACATCTTTACAAACTAATAGGTTTCTAAAGTGATCTGCTAGACCAACAATAAAGTTATGACCATCAAATCCTTTTTCTTGAATATCATTAAAGAGCAATAAGCAAGATGGAATATCTTCTTTAAAACTATTATCTACTATTCTGAAATAATAATCGTAATCAAGAATATTCAAATTTTCTAATACTGCTTGATAAGTTAAATTATTTCCAGCAAAACTTACAATTTGATCAAATATTGAAAGTGCATCTCTAAGTGCTCCTTCAGCCTTTTGAGCTATTAGGTGTAAAGCCTCAGAGTCAGCACTAATCCCTTCCTTAACAGCAATATATGATAAATGATCAGCAATATCTTTTATTTTTATACGTTGAAAATCAAATATTTGACAACGAGATAAAATAGTAGGTATAATTTTATGTTTTTCTGTAGTAGCTAAAATAAAAATTGCATGCGCAGGTGGTTCTTCTAATGTTTTAAGAAAGGCATTAAAAGCCTGGTTAGATAACATGTGAACCTCATCAATAATATATACTTTGTGAGTCCCTATTTGAGGTGATATTCTCACTTGGTTTATTAATTCACGAATATCATCTACAGAATTATTTGAAGCAGCATCTAATTCATATACATTTAAAGAAGCACCTGAATTGAAAGATAAACAAGATTCACATTGATCACATGCTTCAACATGTTCAGTACGATTAAAACAGTTAATTGTTTTAGCTAAAATTCTTGCTGTAGTTGTTTTTCCAACACCTCTTGAACCACAAAATAAAAATGCTTGAGCTAAATGTTTGTTTTTTATTGCATTTTTTAAAGTAGAAGTAATAGACTTTTGACCTACAACAGTGTCAAAGGTTTGAGGTCTATATTTTCTGGCTGATACAACAAAATCACTCATTATTTTTTTATTATGCTACAAAGTTAGTAAGACTTTTCTATTATAAAAATAAATTATTCCAATTGCGCATCAATTCTTCTTATACGATTTTTGTATACTAAATATTTTACAGGGAAGTAACTTGAAAGAACTGAAAGTAAAGAAACAATTAAAAGCACAAATAAAGCATCAGAAAATTTCAATTCAATAGGGAATGGTTGACCATCAGAATTTGGTAATGTTAATATATGACCAAGAATCTGTATTAAACATACAGCAATACCTGATAATAGACCTATTACAACACCTTTAAAAGCTATTAGTAAACCTTCGAAGAAAAAAATTCTGAATATAAATGTTTCATTGGCACCTATGCTTTGAAGTGTTAAAATATTTTTTTTCTTTTCTATATATAACATAGTTAAAGAGGCTACCAAATTAAATGCTGCTAAAATGAATATAAAAATTAATATAGCAATTACTATCAATTTTTCTGATTTGCTAGTTTTGTAAATAAGTTCGTTTTTTTCTAAATGTGTCTTTACTTCAAAATTGTTACCTACAATTTTTTGGATTTCTTTTTTTGTTAATTCAAGACTACCTTTATCTTTGGTTGTAATATATAATGCAGTGATATCCTTATCATAACCTAACATTGCACTAGCGAGTGAAATAGGAAGTAAAATAATGTTATCATTAACTTCTTTGTTATAATTAATTCTGCCCGCTATATGAATTGTTTGTGTTCTGAATGGATTAGAACTTACACTTATTCTAGCATCTCTTTTGGGGAAATAACATTGTATACTTTCATATCCAGTGTTAGTTGGTATATATCCTCCTAATTTATCGAGTAAATAAGCTCCTATTAAGCCCATAGGAATATTTTTCTCGGACAAAGTAGGATATCCATCTACCATATGTTTGGGGACCTCAGCCATAGATAAAAATGAATCGTCAACACCAACCATTTGAGCATTAACCCATTTTTTTTCATTCCTTAATACTACAATTTCTTCAATTGCTTTGCTTACGTTTTTTATCCCACTTGTGTTTTTAATTTTATTTAAAGGTAAGGTGTCTTCATTAAATGTTTTACCTAATTTGGATCGAATAATTAATTCAGAATCAAATTCAGAATATAATTTTTCAACCATGGATTCTATTCCATTAAATGCAGCCAATAAAATTATGAGAGCAGCAGTAGTTACTGCAATACCAATTACAGAAATTTTTGTAATTAAATGTATTACATTTTTCTTCTTTTTTGAAGAAAGATATCTGCGCGCTATGAAAAAGGGAACGTTAATTGTATGTTATTTTTGGTTCAAAAGATTTTGAATTTCCATAGCATAATCTAAGGAGTCGTCAATTTTAAAAATTAATTCAGGAATTTTTCTCATATTTTTAAGGCGTTTTCCAACTTCTCCTCGAATTTTTTTAGCATTCTCATTTATTGATGCAATTACTTCTTCTTTTGGTGGACCAGCAAAAATACTAACGAAAATACGAGCTAATGATAAATCCGATGTTACTCGAACTACAGTTACTGATACCATTGCTCCTAAACATATTTCACGTGCATTTCGTTGAAAAAAAACAGATAATTCCTCCTGTATTACCCCTTCAATTTTGTTTTGTCTTACTGATCCCATTGTACAAAGATACGAATGTTGAAGGAAATTAACTAAATCCGAATTATTAAAAGTATGAGTCTATTATAAGCTATTTATGAATAAATAAAATTATTTGTGTTTAGCTAAAAAAAAAGGTATTTGTGTTTAAATCTTGTATAAAAAAATAACTAACTTTTTTAATGTATATTTGTCTTTTTTAATCGCATTCCTATAAGTTTAATTCAGAACGTGACAGGATAATCGATACAAAACAATCCTATGACATTTGAAAATTTAAAACTTATTGAGCCTATTCTTCTGGCTTTAAAAGAAGAAGGGTACACGTCTCCAACTCCAATACAAGAAAAATCAATTCCAATTATTTTGGAAGGAACTGATTTATTAGGTTGTGCACAAACTGGTACTGGAAAAACAGCAGCTTTTGCTATTCCAATTATTCAACTACTTTACAATCAAAAAAAAGACGGGGTAAGAAATAATAAAATTCATGCACTAATAGTTACGCCAACAAGAGAATTAGCAATTCAAATTGGTGAAAGTTTTGCTAACTATGGTAGATTTACAAAACTCAAACACACTGTTATTTTTGGGGGAGTAACCCAAAGTTCTCAAGTAAATGCTTTAAAAAATGGAGTTGATATATTGATAGCAACACCAGGTAGATTATTAGATTTAATTGGTCAAGGGATTATTCGATTGAGCGATATTCAAATCTTTGTGCTAGATGAGGCGGACCGTATGTTAGATATGGGATTTGTAAATGATGTTAAAAAAATAATTAAAGTAATACCAACTAAGCGACAATCATTGTTTTTCTCTGCTACCATGCCAGATACAATTAAAGTCCTTGCTGGATCAATTTTAACACATCCGGAAAAGGTAGAAGTTACACCTGTATCTTCCACTGCTGAAACGATTCAACAAGAAGTATTTTATGTAGATAAGGGGAACAAGAACAACCTTCTAATTCACGTCTTGAATGACCCAAGTATTAAATCTGCTTTAGTTTTTACAAGAACCAAACATGGTGCTGATAAAGTTGTTAGGGTTCTTGAAAAAGCAAAAATTAAAGCAGAGGCTATTCATGGAAATAAATCACAAAATGCACGTCAGCGTGCGCTGACTAATTTTAAAGATAATTCTACTAGGGTATTGGTTGCTACAGATATTGCAGCAAGAGGTATAGATATTGATGCATTAGCTTTTGTTGTTAATTTCGAGTTACCAAATATTCCAGAAACATATGTTCATAGAATTGGTAGAACGGGTAGAGCTGGAGCTTCTGGTAAAGCAATTTCTTTTTGTGATTTTGAAGAGAGAGCTTATTTGAAAGATATTCAAAAATTAATATCTATACAAATTCCAATCGTAAATAATCATCCATTTCCTGCACAAATATTTGTTGTAGAGAAGAAGGAAAAACAACCTCAAAGAACACCATTTAATAAAAATAAAGAAGGAAATAAAAAAGGGACAGACAAACGTCCATCCCAACATAAAAACAAACCTAAAAGCACAGGGTCATTTAGATAATAGAGGGGGGCTATAGAAGTTTCGTATTAAATCAGTTCGGTTGAATTTAATTGTTTTAATTCTTCAATTGTTTTTGATGGGTTTGAAGAGCCAAATACGAAACTTCCTGCTACTAAAGCATCTGCACCAGCTTCAACTAGCAATCTACCGGTATCAATATTTACTCCACCATCAACTTCAATTAATGCTTTTGATTTAGATTTAGTAATTAAAGATTTAAGTTCTTTTACTTTATTAATTGCATTAGGGATGAATTTTTGACCTCCAAATCCAGGATTAACAGACATTATTAACACTAAGTCTAAATCATCTATAATATCTTTTAATAAATCTACAGGTGTATGAGGGTTTAAAGCTACACCAGCCTTCATTCCTAATGATTTAATAGCTTGAATGGTTCTATGTAAGTGTCTACAAGCTTCGTAGTGAACAGTTAAAATATCAGTACCACAGTTTTTAAATTCAGTTAAATAATCATCTGGATTTTCAATCATGATATGAACATCTAACGGTTTGGTAGCATGCTTTTTTATAGCGCTAATTATTGGGAATCCAAAAGAAATATTTGGTACAAAAACACCATCCATAACATCAATATGAAACCAATCAGCTTGACTGTTATTAATCATTTCAACATCACGTTGAATATTAGCAAAATCACATGATAACATGGAAGGGGAAACAATTGTTGACATAGAATTTTTTTTATAAAATTAGCTACTAAAAATGAAAAAATAGCAACTTAATTACATTCCTTTTAAGAATAGATTATAAATACTAATCTCAGATTTTATTTAATTGGTTATATTTACTTCAACTAATGAAAATGTATACATGTTAATTTCAACAACTTTTATAATTATTATTGTAACTTGTGTTTTGTCTTTTAAAGCATTTAAAGATAGTAAGATGTCTGCAGATTGGTCACTGTCACCTTATTCTGTAAAACATTATCATAATTATAGTAGATTATTTACTTATATGTTTATTCATGCCGATCTTCCTCATTTACTTTTCAATATGTTATCATTTTATATGTTTGGAGGAATGTTGGAAAATCAATTTATTAGTCTTTGGGGAGGAATATTGGGGGAGTTTAATTTTTTAATTTTATATTTCATAGGAGGACTTTTTGCTACAGCATGGCCTTATTTTAGAAATTTTGACAATCCTAGTTATATTTCTGTTGGTGCATCAGGCGCAGTTTCTGCTATTATTTTTTCTGCTTTATTGTGGAATCCTACTATGACAGTTGGTTTAATCTTTTTACCTATACCAATTCCTGCATATATTTTTGGACCTTTATACTTAGCATTTGAATATTGGGCATTTAAAAGAAATAAATCAAACATTGCACATGATGCTCATATTGGAGGTGCGCTTTTTGGTATTTTATTTACGCTACTACTTAATGTAGAAAAAGGGGGTGAATTTATTCATCTTATATTTTAGAATATATGAATGTATTATATGTAAACAATAATGGTGCTGTATTACCAAATAAAGGTGCAACGATTGCAGCTGGTAATCGCTCATATCTTTATGGTGATGGTTTATTTGAAAGTGTTCGAATTTTAAATGGAAAACCTATTAATCTTCAAAATCATTTTAATAGAATGGTGGAAGGAGCTAAAGCCATTAAAATGAGATTTCCTGCTTTTTTTACAGTACAATTTTTTGAAGATAAGATAAACGAATTAATCCGTGTTTCAGGTATAACTGAAGGAGGAAAGTGTCGTATTTCTTTAGATCGGGCTTTAGGTGGTACTTATATACCAGAAACAAATGAAATATCTTATTTTATCGAAGTTTATCCGTATGAGTCTAATTACTTTGAACTTAATACCAAAGGGTATGAAGTAGACATATATTTGGACTTAAAAAAACAAAATAACTTCTTGGCAAATTATAAGACGAAAAATGGTTTGTTGTATGTAATGACTGCTATTGCTGCAAAAGAAAAGGGATTAGAAGACTTATTGATTACCAATGAAAAAGGCGCTGTGATTGAAAGCTCTAATTCTAATTTGTTTGTTGTAAGTAATGGTGTTTTATATACTCCCGGTTTGGAAGAAGGATGTTTAGCGGGTACAATGCGTATGCAGGTAATTAATATTGCAATTCAACATGGAATAAAAGTATATGAATGTTCAATTTTACCTCAAAATTTATTAGCCGCTGATGAAATATTTTTGACTAATGCAATTAGAGGAATTGTATGGGTAGGGGGGTATCGAACTAAAAGATATTTCAATACTGTAGGACGAAAAATACAATCTTTCTTAAACGATTATTGGGAAAATACACTATCAGAAGAATCAGACATAAACGAATAATACTTAAATAGGTGGATAAATTTAAATCATTGGGTGTAGAGGACTACATTATTAAAGCTTTGTCAGAAATTAACATAACCAATCCAACTGAAATTCAAGAAAAAGCGGTTCCATTTTTATTGGAGTACAATTCTGATTTTATTGGACAAGCACAAACCGGGACAGGAAAAACTGCTACCTTTGGTATACCAATTATTCAAAAAATGGATTCCAAAAATCCCCATGCGCAAGCATTAATTTTGGCTCCAACAAGGGAATTGTGCCAACAAATCTCAAAACAATTATTTAAATTCACTAAGTATACTACTGGTATTTTTGTTCAAGCAGTGTATGGTGGTGAAAAAATTGATATCCAATTAAAAGGGTTAAGTAGACCAACACAAATTGTTGTAGCTACACCAGGACGTTTAATCGATTTATTAGATCGTAAAGCTATTTCCCTGAAAGACGTTAATACAGTAGTTTTGGATGAGGCAGATGAGATGCTAAAAATGGGATTTCAAAAGGATGTTGAGGCAATTTTAAAACAAACACATAAAAATAGCTTTACTTGGTTATTTTCTGCAACAATCCCAAATGAATTAGAACTAATCATTTCTAGATATCTATCTGAAGACGCAAAACGTATCCAGGTAAATAAACAGAAAAATATGAATGAAGGTATTGAGCATCAATATTTTATATGTGACCCCAAATTTAAAGTTGATTATTTAGCACATTTTTTAAAAACCCAACCTGGAAAATCTGGTATATTTTTTACTAGAACAAAAGCATCCGCCCAATTTTTGTCTGACAAATTAGCTAAAATGAATTTTAGTGTTGTCGCAATACACGGTGATTTAGAACAACGTGATCGTGATAAAGCAATGCGTATGTTTAAAAAAGGTTCCTTTCAATTTTTAGTTGCAACAGATATTGCTGCTAGAGGGATAGATGTGGATGATTTAGCTTTTGTAGTTCATTATGAATTACCTGATGATATTGAAAATTATACACATCGTAGTGGACGTACAGCAAGAGCTGGAAAGAGAGGGATTTCTATTGCTTTTATTGAATCCAAAGAAATTAAAAGAATTAGAAAAATTGAACAAGAATTAGCCATTAGATTTCATCAAATTAAGTAGTTCTATTTAACATAATCTGTTTTGAATATTGATTTAATTTGTCCTTGTGGACGTAACAATAAATTTAACGCTTGTTGTGGAAGAATACATGCTAATATTTCTCTCGCTATAACAGCTGAAGATTTAATGCGATCAAGATATAGTGCTTTTGTGTTGGGAAATGTTGATTACCTTAGTATAAGTCATGCTTTAAAGACTAGGAAAACTTTTAACCCCAATAAAACTAAAATATGGACTAATTCTGTTCATTGGCAAAATCTGGTTGTTCTAAATACTTCAAAAGGATTAGCTAGTGATATAGATGGTATAGTTGAATTCAAAGCATTCTTTATTGAAAATGGAGTATTAGAATGTATTCACGGCAATTCTAGATTTATTCGTGATGAAAACAACCTTTGGATGTACCTTGACGAATTGATTTAAAATTATCGATTTACATTGTCTTATAATTAATATTATGTTAAATAGATATTAAAATAAGAAGTGAGATTTCTCTCACCACTCACATTATAATATTTCAATAAGATTTATCAAGCGATTAGAGTAACCAGCCTCATTATCATACCATCCAACTAATTTTATCATATTCCCTATAACACTTGTCAAATCACTGTCGAATATAACACTACTTGAATTTCCAACAATGTCAACTGAAACAATTGGATCATCTGTATACGTTAAGATATTTTTTAAATAAGTTTCAGAAGCATTTTTGAATGCAGAATTAATTTCTTCAACTGTTGGAGGATTTGATACAATTAAAGTTAAATCAGTTAAACTACCATCCGGTACAGGAACTCGCATACCACAACCACCAAAATGACCTTCTAATTCAGGAAATATCTTAGTTAAAGCTTTTGCTGCTCCTGTAGAAGTTGGTACAATCGATAAGGCTGCAGCTCGAGCTCTTCTAAGATCTTTGTGTGGTGAATCATGCAGTTTTTGATCTGTAGTATAACTATGTATCGTTGTTATATAGGCACTTTCAATGTTCGTTAGTTTTCGAATAACTTCAATCATTGGTGCTGCAGAATTTGTTGTACAAGAAGCATTTGAGATTATCGAATCATCAGGACTAATTAAATTATTATTAACGCCAAGAACAACAGTTTTGATATCATCATCATTGGCTGGAGCACTAAGAATTACCTTTTTTAATTTTGGACTATTAATAAAATGCTGATTTGCTTTCTCACGTGTTAAAAATAAACCAGTTGATTCAAGAACATACTCTACTCCATAAGAATCCCAATCGATTTTTGCAGGGTCCTTTTCTTGAATGAATAATATAGTTTTACCAGATTCGAAAATAATTTTGTTACCATCAATTTTAAAAGTCTGTTTTAAACCTGCATGTATACTATCATACTTCAATAAATGAGCTAATGTTTCTATAGGTGCTAAATCATTCACTACAGCTACATCTAATTGCTCGTTTGTTAAGCTTAATCTAGTAAAATATCTCCCTATTCTACCAAAACCATTAACGCCAATAATTTTTTTTTGAATTTTCATATCTGTAGAATTAAATTTGTTAAAACTAAATTTAAGGAAATATTTAATGTTTTAGAAAAAAGTATCCATTTCTTTTTTCCTCTGTTCCATTATTGAAAATCAAGTCGACTACATAGAAATATGTACCTTCTTCTTCATATTTACCATGTTTATTTTTACCATCCCATGCTTCATGTATATCACTACTTTTGAAAATTAAATTACCCCAACGATTGTATATACCTAAATTAAATTGTTTTACATCACCGGAATTAACATAGAATTTATCATTACCAACTTTTGATCCAATTACCATGATATTTGGAACGCTAAGACAGAGTTTTGTTCCAATTTTTATAATGGTATCATATATACATCCGAAATCTGTTTTAATTCTATATGTATATGCATTTCCTCCTAAAACTTTTGGAGTAATAATAAAATTGGTGTCTGTTTCAGTTATTGCTTTTGTGGGTAACCAATTTTGTTCAACTATTTTATTTTGATATGCTTCCAAAAATGGAAAAGATTCAGCATTAAACATAATTCCCCAATTAAATATATATCCATCATCACCATTCGAGTTATCTCTTACAGTAATATTCCATTTACCTTTAACTGGACAACCAATTAAGTTCTTCATTGATTGTTCAGGTAAATAAATACCATTAGGGTTCATTGCTGAATTATTAACTGAATTTAAGACATAGTTTTGCACCAAATTTTCATCACCTAATGTACCAAAATTAGCAATGTTTGATGAGAAACAATACTGCCACTGTGGACTACCCTGTGGGCCATTATCAATTTCTAAATCATTTCCTAATGATATATCCTTGCCATCAAATCCTCCAGGAATCAATCCACCATCACCTTTGAATGAATTAAATAATATGATGCTTTGACCTGTTGGACAAGTCAACATCATTTCTAAATCACCTAAAAATGAATGCTCCATAGATATACAAACTTGTGTTATATCTTGAGGTTTGGTAATAATTGATTGCATCCCGTAATCATCGATATAAATTTCAGACGAGTAATCAGTACCATTTCCATCAGATAATGGGGTTTCTATCTTATCTAATCCCCCAATATTAAATGACTGTTTATTTAATTGTATAGGGTCAGTAATGGTAGTTCCATCTTTTTTTGTAAATGGTATAGCAAAAGATTTATCCATACATAATGTATCTGGTACATTATTAAATGCATAATATTTTGGTAATGATGAAATTCTAACCTTACAATAAGCTGAGTCTAAATACTTATATGGACCATTTTGATTGTCAGGATCAATTACTATAATCCTTGCTTTAATATTAAAACCTCCAGATATTTTGGGTTTAAATACTATTGTTTTACCTTGTTTGAATCCGACTCCAGATATTTTCCATTCTATTTTATAATCATCAATATTGAAGTTATTAGGTAATGTATTTTCATCTATATCTAATTTAACAGAGTCATTTAAACAAAAATCAAGTTTAAAAGTATTTGTATCTAGTTTGTTAAAAGAATCAATAGTGGAGTTATTAAGGTATGCTTTTATTCGAGGTACCTTATTTGTTTGACCTAAACAATTGAATTGAAAAATTATTGATACTATAATTAAAACAAAATATCTTCTCATATTGATATAATTCATGTAAACAAATTTACAAAATTTAAAGTACTTATGTTTTTTTATAAGCTTTTTAACACATCATTATATCACTTTAATTATGTAAATATCTATTATATTTGAAATGTGAATTGTTTTAATATTAAATTACTTATAATTAGTTGCTTTCTTGAGGGGCTCCTCTCTCCTATTTATATACTCGGACAAAATGATTCACTTAAAATCAGAGATTATAAAAATAAATTTGTATTGTATTCAGATTTGGGTTTTAATACTGCTCCTTTTTCAATTAAACTAATTAATCCTAAAGGGGTTGACGTTGATTTAAGGTACAGAAATAACTTAAATGCATTTTATGGAGTTGGATGTAATTACAAATGGTTTTCTCTTCGATTAAACGCTTTATTTCCTGAAACCAAAGGTTCAATCTCAAAATATGGTTTAACCAAATATTATCATCTTGGGTTTGATTTTACGTATAAAAAATTTTTTACAGATATTGATTTGTTTAAATACAAAGGCTTTGCAATTGTTAACCCTAAGGAGTATGCTATAGTAAAAGATGATAATAATTACATTATGAGTCTTTTAAGGACTAATAATTTCTCTATTAATACATGGTACTTTCATAATAAATATTTTTCTATGGCGGCTTTACGTGGTCGTTCTGCGTCAATTAATAGTTTAATATGGACTTGGTATTTGAAAGGAACATTCAATTTATTTAATGTTAGTAATTTACCTTCGATTCTACCATCTTCAATTTTAAATAACAATATTTCGATTTCGGAAGCAGATAGAATTCATGGGTTAGATTTTGGTATTGTTCCTGGGGTTGCATTCGTAAATAGGTATAAAAATTGGCAATATAGTCTGTTAGGAGGTTTAGGTGGGGTAATTCAAGAAAAAGGGTATAAATCATTGAAAAATTCAAGAAATTTTATTGGTATAGCACCGCGTTATGATATTAGACTTATGGGAGGCTATAATGTCGAAAAATGGTTTGTAATGACATATATTGATATTGATAATAAATCGATTATATTTAATAATTTAGAATATAATCAAACTTACTTGACTTTTAAAACGTTAGTAGGTTATCGTTTTTAATTTGTTTCTTTTTCGTAGTTGCTGGTATTTATAGAGATTAGCTAATCCTCTAATATCTATTCCTTCTGGTCTGTATCCACTTTCACCAATTTTTAGATGTTGTTCATATAATTCGTAATATGACATGAGGGTTGAATAAACTCCAGAATTTAAATCTGTATCAACTTCACTTAATTCAATCCAATTTTTAGCATTTAGATTGAATCCAAGTTGATCATATTCAGATGGTGAATCTTTATTATCTCCATAATAATATCCAATATTTTCACCATCTACAGTTGCAGTAAAATTGTGATTTATTCTGTAATTCTTTGAAATCAATTTAATAAAAGTATTGTTTAATCGTTTCATTTCTGTTTGATCAAAATAGCTCTGGTTTTCTTCTATTTTTAATATATTTCCATATCTATTAAATAAAATCGGAAATAAAATATCAAAACTTGCATGACCAATATCTTCTTTGTATTTACTTCCACTTGAACTCCATCCAGAATGATTCCATACATATGCGTCGATTGAATCTATATATTGTAATGTTTCTTTTTTGATTTTCTTTTTTGTAATAAAATTAAATGTGGCTTTTTGATGATACAATTTAGCCATTTGTACTACCTTTTCTTTGTAATCGATTCTATTTAAGTTGGATAAATACATATAGATAAGTGAACAACCAAATGATGCTTGCATATTAAGTTCCATTAGATTATTCTTTGTGAACAACGAATAAGAATCATCAATATTTCTTGGTTTAAACATACCCCTATTTCGTATCCAAAAACGGCTAATTAAAAAGTCTGTAACTTCCAAATTGTTTGAATTAAGGAAATGTGCAAATTCATTATATGTCACAAAGTCTTTTTTGTTTATAGAATCAATTTTTTCTTTTTTTAATAAGGTGTCAGAATTTATTATGGTTACAAAATGTGCTAATGGCCAAAGAATTCGAGCATTCATATAAATACGTGTTTCGTCACACCAATAAATAGATTTTTTTTCTTTGATGAACTTATCTGATCTGCTATTATATATTTTGATTGCTTGTTTGATGAATTTTTGAAGATATGCTTTGTCTTTTGTAGTTTCATACATAATCAGCAATGCATCTAAAGAAGGCGCAAAAGATGAACCTATAATACATTGATGGAGGTTCTTTTCCTGTTTGCTACCTGAATGCATTAATTTTGAATCGTAATCCCAATATGTTACTGCTTCGTTATATACTGAATCAAATCGATTTTTGATAGATAAATCTTCAAACTGAGAGAATACCGTTATGGATACGAAAAAAAAGAGCACTAAAAAATTGTATTTCATATTCAATTTAATAGTTTGATTAATATTTAAGAAATGAAATTTATTCTTTATCAATTTCTAATTTATGATGATCATAATCTACTTCTTCATCATAAATATCAAAATAGGGTTCGGTAAATGATTTTGTTGTTACCTTTCTTTCAAGACTTAAAAGTAAAGCTGGAAGTATAATTAGATTTGTAATCATTCCTACTAATATCGTTATTGAAACTAACAAACCTAGACCTTTTGTTCCTCCAAACTGAGAAAAAACAAACATAATAAATCCAAAAAATAAGATTACAGAAGTATAAAAAATACCTAAACCAGTTTCTCTTACTGATAAAAGGATTGAGTATTTTATATCCCATGCATGTAGTTTTAATTCCTGACGATATTTTGCTAAGAATAGAATTGCATTATCCACAGTTATACCCAATGCAATACCAAAAACAAGTAATGTAGAAGGTTTTAAAGGGATTTGAAAATATCCCATGATACCTGCTGTAAATAATAATGGTATAATATTAGGGATCATTGAAATCAATATGATTTTAAAAGATCTAAATAATACTGCCATCAATAAAGCAATGGATAAAATTGCAAATACTAAGCTTTGAACCAAATTAACAAATAAATACTTTGTTCCCTCAGAAACTACTACTGAGGTACCTGTGAATGTTACATCATAGTATTCTTTGTCTATGGCAGTACGAAGTATATTTATGAAATTAGATTTCTTTTTATAATGATTAATTTTCTCCGGATCTAGATCAAAAGCTAGTTGAGTTTCTGAATTTCCTTTAGATAAGTATGCTGTTACGTTATTGTAAATCCAAGAATAATTATTTAATAAAGAATCAATTGCATCTTTTTTTCCTTGAATTATCTTTTTATATAATCTTTCTACCTCTTGTTTTTCTGGATTCAAGATGTTGTCTACAACAATTTTTAATGAATCTACTTTATTTGAAACTTTATAAGAACCTAAATCTTTCATTTGCATTCGTATACGAAGCGTTGTGTTGGCAGTATCAACTAACTCTTTAAGTGATAAATTACCACCATTCAAGCTACTTATATCAGATTCGTCAAAGTATTTTTTTAATCTTAATTTATCTTTAGTCGAGATAAGTTTATATTGGGTAGAATCATTACCATAATAAGCCATGTTAATTGACTTTATGAAATTAACGATTGATAAACTTTTTGAAAATAAAGTGTCTTTTTCAAATGTTCGTTGAACTTCATCAACTTTATTTAAAGTTTCACTCGAAAATAAACGTCCTTTTTCTTTGTAATTTACAGTCAATTCAAACGGTATAGATCCACCAAAATTATGTTCGATGAATTTTAAATCTAGTAATATAGGATCATTTTTAGGTAAATCGCTTGTTACATTACCAGTTGCAACAATTTTTGTCATTCCATATATACTAACAAGTACAACTAGTACTGAGGTAATATATATAGTTTTTCGGTAGTTTGAAACTATTATGACTACATATTCAATAAATCCTTTTGAATATACTTTATATAAATGTTTAAGATGTCTTGGTTTTGGTGGATTTGAGTAAGAGGCGATGATAGGTATTATACATATAGAAAGAACAAAAACAACCATAATGTTCAAACTTGATATAATCCCAAATTGTGCGAGTTTTTCTGAACTGGTGAATGTGCAAAATCCTACTGCTGTTGTTAAGTTGGTGAGAAATGTTACTGATCCAATACGTCGAATCATCGTGTAAAGTGCTCTAATTTTATTTCTATGTATAACATATTCTTGGTGATAACGTGTCACTAAGAATACGCAATTAGGGACACCAATAACGATCAATAATGGAGGAATCAATGCCATCATAATTGACAATTGGAAATTAAATAATGCGATACTACCTAGGGCCCAAATTACAGAAACAAAAACAACTATATTACATTGAATAACAACGCGTAAGGAGCGGAAAAATATATATAACAATAAGGAGGATGCAAAAATGGAAAGGGCTAAAAATATGTACATTTCATTCACAATACGTTTTCCAATTACAACACGCATGTGTGGAAGTCCAGCAAAATATGGTTTACCGAAATAAGGACGGTATTTCTCAGCTAATTTCTCTATTTTAAATACTACTTTTGATTTTTTCTTGTCTAATAAGCACTTCTCATTCATTCCTATTAACATCAAGGATACATGAGTAGAATCATTGTAAAGTAAATCTCTATAAATCGGGTTTAACTTTATCTCTCGTTTAATGGAATCAATCGTTTTTTCATGAAATGTTAAATCTGAAAATATTTTACTGATTTCAAATCGATTGCGGTATTTATTATTGTGTAAGGTGTATAAGGTTGCCTCTGAAATAACACTTTCTACTCCTTCAAATTGCAGGATTTTATATCCTAAATCGTGCCATTTAGTGAAATTCTTTTTTGTGTATAAGGAATCTGTTTGAATTGCAATCACTAAGGTAGAACCATCTTCACCAAACTGTGCTTTGAATTTTAAATAATCGGCTTGTGGTTTACTATCTTTTGGTAAGGTATTTCCGTATTTATTATCAACTTTGAGAGAAGTAAAGGCAAAATATCCAAAAAATACTGTAAGAATAGCAATTACCGCAAGGATGAATAACCTATTTCGTAATATCAGACTTGCTAACGCTTTCCACATAATTTTTATAATCTGTAAAAATAAACCTCTAAAATAGAAAATAAAATTTAAACACTACTTATTAATCTCTAGATGGTATTGCTCTTCATTAAATTCTTTTTCGCTTTTTGCTATAACTAATGTTGCTACACCATTTCCTATTATATTGGTTATTGCTCGTGCTTCACTTAAAAACTTGTCTACTCCAAGTAAAAACGCCAAACCTTCCAATGGAATTTTATGCAGTGAAGCCAAGGTAGATGCTAGCACGACAAAACCACTCCCCGTTACCCCTGCCGCTCCTTTTGATGTCAACATCAAGATTCCGATAATCAGTAATATCTCACTCAACGATAATTGTACGCCATACAATTGCGCAATGAAAATAACTGACATTGATAAGTAAATCGAAGTACCATCTAAATTGAAAGAATACCCTGTCGGTACAACTAATCCAACTACAGATTTTTTACAGCCCAACAATTCCAATTTGTGCATCAAATTTGGTAATGCTGTTTCAGAAGAAGAGGTTCCTAATACAATAATTAACTCTTCACGTATGTAACGTAAAAATTTAAAAATATTCAACTTGTAGAAACGCATTATTGAGCCCAATCCAAGGATTACAAACAATATCATAGTCAAATAAACACTACCTACTAATTTCCCCAGAGGAACTAAAGTATGTAAACCAAATTTACCAACCGCATAAGCCATGCCGCCGAAAGCACCCAATGGCGCTAAATACATTACGTATTTTAAGAGTTTAAATACAAATTTGGAAACATTTTCTAGTCGTGGAACTATTGCTTCTCTTGATTTTAAACTATTTAATACAATTCCGGTTACTACTGATACAAGCAATACTTGAATTGTGAAGTTGTCCTGTAAAAATTTTAACCAACTAAATGGTTCAGAAGCACGTGTTGTAAATTTTGTTGCGTCCATACCTGTTAATGCTCCTTTATCAATGTTTCCTGGTTCTAGGTACAAAGCCAAAAAAACTCCCAATGCAAGTGCAAATGTGGTTACTACTTCAAAATAAACTAAGGATTTTAAACCGATACGTCCTACTTTCTTTAAATCTCCCATCGAACCTATCCCTAACACAATGGTTAAAAAGATGATCGGCCCAACAAAAACTTTAATGATAGCAATAAATGTTTTTCCGATTATCTCCATATTCTCCCCTAATTTAGGGTTGAAATGTCCTAGTAAAATCCCGGCGATAATCGCTATAAAAACGTAAAAAGTAAGGTGTGTAAATAACTTTTTCATTAACTCAAACGACCAATTAAAAACATTGCTGGAATTTTAGATAAATCATATGCATTTTCCCTCCAATCTTTCACACGCATTGTACGTACCGATTCATCGTAATTAGTTACATTCGATGCTATACAGATGTAGGTATCATCAGATAGTTCATTTAACATATCTTCAACAATATGCATACTTCTAAAAGGTGTATCCATAAAAATGTGAGTCATACGTGTTTTTCTGGCAGAAGCCTCATATTCACGTAATCTTCTAATTCTTTCCTTGCGTTCTCTTGGCAAATATCCGTGAAAAGCAAATTCTTGTCCGTTGAATCCACTTCCGATTAATGCTAATAAAATAGATGAAGGACCTACCAATGGCGCTACACGCAATCCTTGTTGATGCGCCAATGCAACCAAGTTTGCTCCCGGATCAGCGATACCAGGACAACCTGCTTCAGAGATAATTGCAACATTATGTCCTTCACGAATTGGATGCAACATTTTGTTTAATTCTTCTGGTAAAGTATTGTTTTTCAAGATAAAAAAAGTAGATTCATCGATTGGGAATTCACGGTCTAACTTACGCAAATATCTTCTCGCTGACTTGATGTCTTCCACTGCAAAATAACGAAACTGACGTGCCATGTCTGCTACATCAGTAGGAATTACGTGTTTTGTTGACTCACTCCCTAAGGTAGTTGGTAATAAATATAATTTTCCTTGACTCATCTTATTTTTAATGTTTAATGGTTAATGATTGTCTTTTATCTAATGTCTTTTGTCTGACGTCTGATGTCTTTTATCTAATATCTTTCAGTCTAATTTGCGACTCTTTATTTTCTCAATCAAAACTTCTGTTGCCTCATCTACTAAATCATACACGTGTTCAAAATCACTCATATCACCATAATACGGATCAGGAACACTCGCTTCTTCCCTATTTGTAATTTCACTCAACAACAAATGTACTTTTTGTTCATCTGCTTGATTTCTGGCTAATTTCAAAATGTTTGATTTATTTGAACTATCCATAGCAAATATTAAATCAAAAGTATCGAAATCACTTACTGTGAATTGTCTTGCTCTTAAATCAGAAATGGATGTTCCTCGATTTTTGGCAGTAGTAATCATTCTTTTATCAGGTGCACTCCCTGCATGTAAAGCTATTGTACCTGCTGAATCAACTTCCACATCCAAGTTGTTTTCAACTACTTTACGACGTAATAGACCATCTGCAATCGGTGAACGACAAATATTCCCCAAACAAACCATTAGTATTTTCATTCTTTTCTTCTAACTAGAATTATTACAAAAATAGGCAATTAAAATTTACTGACAGAATTACTGAGAGGAAAGACAGCTAGACAAAAGAACGCTTTGCTCAAAGAAGTTGAATTAATCTTCTTTTGTCTAGAAATCTTTTATCTTAAAGTCTTTCATCTAAACTATAGGAAATACAAAATATAATTTCTAAATTTAAAAGGAGGTCGATGTTATAATAGTATATATTATTCGTATACCTTTTGAATATACCATAGTATTCACTTTAATTCTACAAGTTATGAGACAGTTAAAAATCGTAAAACAAGTTACCAACAGAGAAGTAGCTTCGTTAGATAAATACTTGCAAGAAATTAGTCGTGAAGGTATGATTTCAGCCGATGAAGAAGTTGAATTAGCCATCCGA
>CANGHE010000022.1 GCA_947453545.1 Flavobacteriia bacterium | reverse complement strand
TTAATAGACGAGGAAATCCGATTTTTTCAGGAATCTTTTTTGACTTCAAAGCACAGTACAAAGTGCCTATAATTTTGTCTGACGAATTACGAATTTCTTGACGGATAATATAGCTATACTGACTCGTATAATCTTTGATGTAAAACATACGTCCATCAAGTTCAGAAGGTAGACTATGACGGTTGATAATTACCTCTAAATTTTCCAAATTATTGGACTGAACATTTGCGTAATTTATGAGCGAATTTTTGGCATTATCATAGAGATAAAATTCACTATCATAGCGCTCCCAAAATCCATTGAAAAACCGTCGCTCCATATTCTCTTTAAATTCGGAGATTCCCATGACATTTTGAGTGACAATTATCCTTCTTAAATAATCATCTTCATCCAACTTTTTAGACAAAGAAAGAAACTCCATTTCGGAAGAAATGTCTTGATCAGAAGCAAGGCGTTTTGCCAACAACTCTCTCTCTGCATTTTCTTTTCTCGTATGGAAAACTTCCAAATTGAGAGCCACGAAAAAAGAAAACAAAAAGAGCAATAGCATACCATATCCAAATTGAATTTTTCCATTCCACAAAAAAGTAAAATGAAAAATGATAAGCGAAATAAATGACAATAAGAGTAACAACAAAATTTGCTGATTACCGAAAGTCATATCCAATAAAATACATACTAAACTTGTGCCCAACCAAATCAAAAAAACAGTCGTCTTTTTTACTTGAAGCGCTTGTAAAAGGACCAACGATTTTCTAAAAAAATGGAAGTAAGAAAAGAACAAAATTCCCATCGAAACAAATGTCAAAAAGGAATAAAAATTCAATTCAAAAAGACTTTCAATTTTGAGTGGTATAGTAGAGTTCTCAATTAAACCTCTGTATGCTTCCCCTAAAAAGAAAGAAAACATTATCGCAATTTTTAAGAATAAAAACGCAAGCCACTTTGGAATAAAATCAGACTTAAATCGCTTTATATAATTAATTATTGCGAAAATAGACCATATTACAATAACGCAATGTATAATAAACTCACCAAAATTAGGTGACCATTCAGAACTTGCATACAAGGTAGGATCAAACGAAGTAATGCCTTCCACAAAGACAAACCAATGCCATTTCAAACTAGCGATACGTGCAAAAATTACAGTTGAAAAAAGCACCCAAAACCAGGTTCTATTTAATCGTTTTTGGAACTTATATAGAGCATAAAAACAAGTTGATAGAAAGAGCAAAAATGAGCAAAAAAGCAAATCACTATCCAACGAAGAAATCGATTGATTAGGGAAAATATACCACGCAAAAAGAAAGTTTTTATTACTCGAATAAATGGGATAAGCATTGTCTTTTTCTAAAATTATGGATGCTCGAAATGGCAAATTTAAGTCAGGATTGTAGGTGTTTTTAAGATTGGAATTTTCGTAATTGTAGTCTTTTTTAATCAAAAAACTAGCCACCAATTGACAATTATTCACCCTTACAATCTTCGAATAATACCATCCATTTTGCAAATGAACTATCCCTTCACTAGGAAAATGAATATCAGAAAAACGCGAAATCGGAAGTTGATTCGTGTTCCAAAAAAGGAGAGAATCGTTTCGATAAATATGTAAAAAAAAGCTGTTTTCTTCTAAATCTTTACGGTTTAAAATCGAAATATTTTCCTCTGAAAAATGCCTTTTTTTGTACGCTAAAAACCGATCTAAATCTGCTATTTTTTGTCTAAATTTTGATTGATAATTTTCTATTTCTGATGAAAAATCTGATCGAAAAACATAGTTATTATGAGCCAAAAAAAGCACGAATGTGAATGCACAAGCAAGCAATATTCCATACTTTTTTAAGACGAATTTTATAGACTTCATTAAATAGTTTTACGCGTATTTTAGAATTAAGTTTCACGGGCAATTTTGAAGGGAAAAATTGTGTGAAAATTGATAAAAAATCACATCAAAAAAAATGAAATTGGAGTGAAAAGAAGCACTAAAATAGGAGTAAAAATGGCTCAAAAAATGACCAAAATAAGATCAAAAATAAGGTGAAATTTAGATGAATTTATCTAAATAATAGAGAGTGAAAACATCAAAAAAGAACATAAATACAACTCAAAATGAAGGATGAAAAGAGGTGTTTTTCAATGAAAAACAGAGTGAAAAAAGTAGCTAAATTAAGATGAAATTCTACTAATATTGCCTTCAAAAAAGAAGTTATTTAATCCTAAAATTAGATGGAATTGAGAGAAAAATCAGAACAATTTTACCCCCTTTTTACACATTAAAACATCTATAAATAATCTTAGTTCAAGGAGGAAAAATTGAAAAAATGTATCATCTAATAGGGACTTTTTTATCAGATTTTGGAGATAAAATGAGTCTTAAAGATTGGTCATAAGTGAAGTAATTCCATACCCAATTCAGAAAAGTTTGCACTTTATTTTTGGTTCCAATCAACGAAATTAAGTGAACAAACATCCAAATACACCAAGCAAAAAATCCTGCAAAACGCATCGTTGGAAATTCAACAACAGCCAAATTTCTACCGATTGTTGCCATCGAACCAAGGTCGTTATAGGTGAATTTTTTCCAAGATTTTAATGAATTTTCATTCAAATTTCTTCCTAATAAACGTGCTTGTTGTATCGCCGCTTGTGCTACTTGTGGGTGACCTTTTGGATACAATTTATCACTTTCCATTGATGCAATATCACCCAACGCAAACACATTTGTATAACTATGAACTTGATTAAACTCATTAACAATAATTCGATTATTGGGCAAAATTAGTTCTTTTTCTATCCCTCGTAATGCATTTGCTTTTACACCAGCAGCCCAAATAACTGTATTTGTATGAATACTTTCTCCATTACCTAAAACTAAGACATTACCATCGTAAGAAGTTACGTGTTGTTTTTGAATTAGTTTAATGCCTAATGAAGTTAAATACGCTTTTGCCTTCTCCGAAGCGTGTTCTTTCATCCCACTCAATAAACGCTCTGCACCATCAATCAAAAAGATTTCCATTTCAGCAAAATCCAATTCAGGATAATCTTTGGGAAGAATTAATTTACGCATATCAGCCAAAGAACCAGACACTTCTACACCTGTAGCACCACCGCCAACAATAATAATCGTTAGCAGACTTTTTCGTTTGATCGGATCACATTCTATTAAAGCTTTTTCAAAGGTATTAAATAGGGTATTCCTTACGTTTAAAGCCTCTGACGTAGATTTTAATGGTAATACGTGCGACTCGATTTGAGCATTGTTGTAGAAGTTTGTAGTCGCACCCATTGCAACCACTAATTTATCATACTTGATTATTCCTATATCTGTATAAACTTCCTGATTAGCGGTATCTACTCCCTCAATCTGTGCTATACGAAAATGGAAATTTTTATTCTTTTGGAATAATTTACGGAAGGGAAAAGAAATTGCACTTGGTTCTAATCCTGCAGTTGCCACTTGATAAAACAAGGGCTGAAACTGATGGTAATTGTTTTTATCTAATAAGACAATTTGAAATTTTTTAGAAGAAAGTTTCTTTGCTAATTCTATCCCTGCAAATCCACCACCGAGAATAACTATTCTTTCTAAATCACTTGTTGGAATGTTTGCTTCCATAATAAATAGTGTTTAAGAATGTAGATGAAGGTACTGAAAAAGCTGCAAGAAAAGATACAAAAAGATTAATTATTTCTCTTAAAATTCGTAACCCACATTAACTGAATTAGATTTAAAAAACGTAGATCTTTTGCTTGATTTCGAACATAAATTTGATATAGATAGCCTAATTCTATGCGCCCCATATTACCTAAATCATACCCTATTCCTGCATAAGTCCAATTTTCACTGTAAGTGGCGTTTTTCGTTCCATTTAAACTAAAATAACACTCATTATACATATTCAAATAAAACTCGTTTACATCTAATGATTTGCCTTGTAATGGACGGTTATAACAAAGTTGATATCTTAAACGTGATGAAAATGGATAAAACCCCGTTATTCTATTTTGAATAAACCGTTCTTCATACCTCAAACGATTTGTTAATTTACCAATTGTAAAAGGCAGCGAAAAAATTACTTGTTGCCACAATCTGTGTTCGTTGGAAAAGTTAGAACGCAATGGATTGTTTCGTTGATAGGTGTAACTACCAGAAAAATTCAAATTTGAGGTGTGTACATAAATTAAACTTGGTTGCAGATACAACTGTAGATCTGACGCAGGATAAATCACTGCATTAACCTCTTGTGAAAAAGCATCTAAAGTTGTAGATACAAACAGATTGTAATTCCACTTTTTTGCTAATGGACCTGTTTGATTCAGTGCAAACAAAGCACCTTTAAAATTCAAATCTTGCGTTAAGAAACTAGGAATTGATAAAGAAATAATAAGAAAAACTAATACTTGTTTCATCTTTAAAACTGTGTTTGTATAGGAATCTCTGTCTCCTCTTCTCTTTCGATGAATTCACCTAATGAGTTAAAATAATATTCAAATTTTCCTTTTCTTTTTACTTGCAGTGTAATTTCATATTTTACATTAGAAAACTGATTAACTTTTTGACATTCAATAATCTTATATGATTCAAAATCATTATTTAGTCTATTGCTAATTTTCAAACGCTCAATCTCTGGAATTTCTGAAAATGGAACTTCTACTTCTACCTCAATCAAACTATCATTAAGAAACAATAAAGAATAGTGGTCATTTTCATACTTAAATTCACATTCAATATAAGGAACCTGAGCAATGATTTCAGTATAAAAATGAAACTTCTTAACGGTAGGATACGAGCTAAGTAAGTGCGAATTAATCTTTGAAGAGATCATTTTCGCGGAGATTCGCTTTTCTTGGGAAAAGGAAAATGAAGAGATAAAAGGTAATAGAAAAAGGAGATATTTCATTGAAAAAATACTTTTAAAATAATAAATACACACTTGAAAATAAACTATTTAACTAGCTAAATTCTTTTGATTATTCGTTGACTTGAAATTAAAAATATAATAAATAATAGGAAAAACTAACAATGTCAATATTGTCGCAGTAATTAATCCTCCAATAATTACAACTGCTAATGGTTTTTGAGATTCTGATCCAATACCTGTACTCAACGCTGCAGGTAATAAGCCAATCGAAGCCATTAATGCTGTCATAACGACGGGTCTAGTTCGTACTTTCACTGCCTCTACAATTGAGGTTGTTAAATCTAATTTATTTTTCAAGTTATGCTTAAATTCAGTAATCAATATTACACCATTTTGAATACATATACCAAACAAAGCAATAAAACCTACGCCACCAGAAATACCAAAATTTATCCCAGTAATATGCAATGCGAGAATTCCGCCTATAATTGCAAAAGGAACATTCGTTAAAACTAATAATGAGTCTTTTACATTTCCGAACATGATAAAAAGTAAGATGAAAATACCAATCAAACTAATAGGAACCATTTGACCTAGTGTACCTGTAGCCCTAACTTGATTTTCAAATTCACCAGTCCACCCAATGGAGTAACCAGTAGGCAGTTTTATTGATTTTTCAATTTTAGCTTGCGCTTCAGCAATGGTACTGCCTAAATCCCTATCGCGAACGGAAAATTTCACACCTATAAATCGTTTTGTATTGTCTCGATATATAAAGGCAGGTCCAGTTATTTTTTTGATAGTTGCAATTTCTTTTAATGGAATTTTACTTCCTTGCAACGTTGGTACTTTTAAATTACTTATATCTTTTTCAGTTTTTCTATAGAGTTTTTGATACCTAACACGAACATCAAATTTCTTTTCTTCTTCATATTTTTGAGTAGCTGTTTTTCCTCCAAAAGCCATCTCTAGTACTGCTTGTGCATCAGAAATTTTAACTCCGTATGCGGCCATTTTTTCTCTATCTAATAGAACACTTACTTCAGGTTGTCCAATGTTTCGTAAAATTCCTGCATCTTTTATTCCATTTACATGTTTGAGATGCTTTAATACTTTATTGGCAATTCTATCCAATTCTTCCAGATCATCACCATAAATTTTAACAGCATTAGATGCATTTATACCAGCAACACTTTCTGCAACATTGTCAATGATCGGTTGAGAGTAGTTGTATCCTATTCCCTGGTATTTCGATAAAGAATCATCCATCTCATGAACTAATTCATCCATCGTGATTTTTCTTTTCCATTCATCTTTATGTTTCAAATTGACTTGCATTTGTACATAATAGAAACCACTCGGGTCGGTACCATCGTTACTCCTACCTACTTGAGACATTACGCCATTTACTTCTGGAAATTTATTGAGTTCTTTACGAAGTAACGCTGTTTGTTTTACTGTTTCATTCAAACTTTGACTCATAGGGAATTTTGCTTCAACCCACAATGCCCCTTCGTTCAATTGAGGTAAAAATTCTGTTCCAAGGAATTTAGCAGAACTAATTACAATTAAGATTATTATCGAGCTTACAATTAGTGTTTTACGTTTAAATTTAAACGTCCATAAGATACCTTTTTCGACCAGTTTGTTCCAGAAATTCACGAATGGATTATTTTTTTCTCTTATGTTTTTGTTTAAAAACAAATGACATAAAACTGGGACTAAGGTTAGAGTAAAAAGTAAAGCACCCAATAAAGCAAATCCTAGTGTATACGCTAAAGGACTAAACATTTTTCCTTCCACTTTCTGAAAAGCAAAAATAGGTAATAGGGCAGTGATTATAATTAATTTGGAAAAGAAGATTGCTTTACCTAATTCAGTACCTGTTTTTTTAATTACACTTCCAATAGCAAGTTTATTATATACTTCTTTCCCTTTTTTTAGTGCAATATGATCCAAGGTAACAAATATTCCCTCAACCATGACGACAGCACCGTCAATGATAATACCAAAATCTACTGCACCTAATGAAAGTAGATTAGCGCTCATACCTTTTAATTTTAAACATAAAAAAGCAAATAAAAGCGAAAGCGGTATGATGATAGCAACAGTAAAAGTAGTTCTCCAATCTGCCATAAAAAGAAAAACAATGACGGTCACAAATATGATTCCTTCTAACATATTATGCATCACGGTTTTTGTTGTGAAATTCATTAAATTGTCACGATCATAAAACGTAGCCATTTTAACATCCTTTGGTAAAATGTTATCGTTTAATTCACTTATTTTCTCCTTTACACGATGAAGAACTTCTTTTGGGTTTTCCCCTTTTCTCATAACAACGATACCCTCAACGACATCGTCTGATTTATTAAGACCAACTTGACCTACACGTGGCATGTAACTTTCGTGAACATCTGCTAAATTTTTGACTAATATTGGATTTCCCGATGCCTCGTCAACAATTATATTTTCAATGTCTTTAATTGATTCAAGTAAACCAACACCTCGAACAACAAATGCTTGACCATTTTTTTCGATTATATCGCCACCAACATTGATATTACTTTCATTAATTGCTTCATAAACTTGTAATGGTGTTACATCATATTTGGCTAATCTATTTGGATCAACACTAACTTCATAGGTCTTTTCTTGTCCTCCAAATGCAACTAAATCGGCTACTCCTGGAACTGATCTTAGTTGTCGATCTATCACCCAATTTTGTATGGTCAATAAATCTCTAGAATTGCGTGAAGAACTTTGTAGGGTATACCTAAAAATCTCACCCGTTGGTCCATAAGGGGGTTGCACATCAGGGGTCACATCGGTAGGCAGAGAAACATTTCTTAATTGATTATTTACTTGTTGTCGAGCAAAAAAATCGTCTACGTTATCTTCGAATATAATTTTTATCACCGAAAGACCAAACATGGTGATACTTCTCACACTTGTTTTCTTTTGCACTGAATTCATTGAGATTTCAATGGGTGTGGTAACAAATCGCTCAATTTCTTCTGCGCTTCTTCCGTTCCATTCGGTTACAATAATAATTTGAGTATTCGTTACATCTGGAAATGCCTCGATTGGCATATTTTTAAATGCAATAAATCCAGAAATAATCAATATAGAAACCCAAAAAAATGTAAAAGGTTTGTTTTTTAATGAGAAAGAAATAATTCCACGAATAAATTTATTCATACGTACAAATTTTAATAATAATTGAATTAGTCGTTTAATGAATCATAAATCAATAATTGATTTTGGGTGATTACTTTTTCTCCATTTTTTAAACCAGAATTTATATAGGTAAAATCTCCTACTTGTCTAAAAACATCTACTTGTCTTGTTTCAATTTTCTTTTTTGATTTATACACCAATACAAAATTTTTGCTTTTATCAAAAATCACGGCTTTTGAAGGAAGGCACAACATCTTTTCATCTTCTTTATACGATAATTTGATAGTTGCTCTCATTTCTGGTTTCAATAAATAGCCAGGATTTTTAAGTTTAATTCTTATTTTCATTGCTTTTGTTTCAGGATCAATTACATTGAAAATTTTATCGACTTTACCACTAAATTTTTTATCAGAATAACTTAAAGTATTTACAGTTGCATCAATTCCAAGTTTAACTTGATTAATATCACTTTCGTTAACATTTGCTAAGGCCCATACATCATTAATTTCTGCTAAATCAAAGATGTTATCAGACTTGTCATTGCGTAATAACATGTCTTGATTTATTTTTTTCTGAATAATAAAACCGCTAATTGGAGCACGTACTTCGAAAGTTGCTCCGTCTTTAATATGATAAATTTTGTAGGTTTCCTTTATACGATGTAACTGCGAGAGTGACTTGTCTAAATTACTTTTCGCTTCAATCAAACTACTTTCAGTACTTAGTTTTCCATCAAACAAATCCTTGGCAACTTTGTAATTGTTTTTTGCAACTAATACATCATTCTTTGCATCTTCTAATTCTTTTTCAAAACTTGCAACTTCTGTACTTCGAATTGTAGCTAACAATTGACCTTTTTTGACATAATCACCTAATTCAACAAATACTTTGGTAACATTTCCTCCAACTACTGGATAAATTTCAACCATATTATTGTTGTCTGCAACGATTTTACCAAATAGATTTAACTCATTTTGAAGTTTTTCGAGATGAACATAATCAAATTTTGTTGTACTTAACATTTTTTTTGTCAGTTCAAATGTTTCTTTTTTTATTGATTTTTTATGTTCGCTAGAACAACTTAACAAAATGAATAAACTTAAAGAAAGTGTAATTATTTTTTTCATTTTTTTAGTATTTCAGTATTTGTTATATAATTCAATTTTACGTTTGAGATAATCCAATTTTTGGTGATTTCATTTAATTGGTTTTTGTTCGTGGTATAACTTTCCATGAAATCTGAGAATTCTAGTAGAGAAATGTTTCTTTTTTCAAAATTATTTATAACACCTTTATAAACCTCTTCTATTTCATTTGTTGTTTTTGCATTGATGTTATTTATTTGTTCTTGGTGATTTTTCCACTCTTTCCAATTCATTTCAATGAAATTGGTTAGTTCTAATTTTGAGTAATCATTATTTATATTCTGTTGTTTTAATTTTGCTTCTGATAGTTTTATATTACCCTTATTTCTATTCCATAAAGCAATTGGAATTCCAAATGTCAAATTTACTTGATTTTGAAAAGCTCCCCCTCGTTGATCATAAGAAGCTCCTATGTTTAAATCAGGTATAGCAAGTGATTTTTGCCATTTTAAATATAATTCTTGGCTTGTGGCAATTTTTAATTGCATTTGATAATCAATATTGTTTTTTATCCCGAGCTTAATTAAAGTATCTTTTGAAATTGAAATATTTTTGCAGGAATTGAAAATTTCATTTTCTTCAAGAAGTAATTGATAATCATTTTCATCACCAATTAAAAGTTTTAATTTATATTGATTTTCATAAATTAAATGAAGAATTTGGTTCCGTTCATTTTTAAAATTTAAGGCTAAAGATTGTAAGCGAACGATATCTTTTAAAGGTATATTTCCCTTTTTTTCTTGAATTTGATATATGTTTAATATGTATTCTATTTTAGTTATTTGATTGTCAATTGTTTTTAGTTTTTCTAGATCGTAAAATAACGTGTAAAATGTGATGTTTAATTCATATTTTAAAGTTCTTAATAATTGCTCAAATTGTAATTTAGCAATCTCCACATTGTTTTTGGCAAATGCAATCTCATTTTTTTTCTTTCCTCCTACATAAATTAATTGTTGTATTGCAAATGCCTTTTGACCTTTATTGTTTACATCAAATATTTTTTTTTCTGATGGATTTATAGCATTTATTTCACCTGTTAATAATGGAAGTTCCCAAATCTTTGCTTGTATCACAGAAGCTTCTGCTGCTGAGATAGAATATTCTTCAGCTAATAATAATAAGTTGTTTTTCTGAAGTAATCCTTCAGCTCCATTCAAACTTAAAGTGTTTTGTGATTTTATTTGATGAATAGGAATTATGCAACTAAAAATTACTAGTAATTTAATATATTTTAGTTTTATTTTTCTTTTCATTATTTTTAAGTATTTGAATTAATTGTTTTTACATCCTTGTTTAATCCAATAATGAATTTGTTTTATACTACATGAATCCATTGTTGAACTTCTGGTTGGAGGCATTAAAATTTCACCGTTTGTTCCCGTAACACAATTTTCTAATATTCCTGCTTTAGCAAAAGGTAGTGTGCCATTGTAATTCGTGAAATTTTGTGAAGTAGATGCATCGTGACATTTGATACAATGTTGATTTAAAATCGGCTGTATAGTTTTAGAATAAGAGATTGCTACTGTATCAGAACAAATTGATTTGATTGTACTTCCATTAATAACAGGATTAGAATTTTCTACTTTCTTCGTGCAAGACAAAGAAAGTAGAAAAATTCCAAGAATAATTTTTTTTAAAGTATTCAATTTCAATAACAATGGTTGATTAATATTAAAATGAAACTTGATATTGTAACACTGCCATTCCTTTTCTGGAAGAATTTACCCATTCTCCGTTAGTGTCTTTTGTATAAATAGGTCTTGATTGATACCCTAAAGTAATTTTACTGTTATGTGTACCATTGATTAACCAATTGATTCCAGCTTCATATACTTGCATGGCATCTTTTAATGCTTGATAATTAGAATATTGTATACTTGTGTAAGGCTGTAAAGAACCATTGTTTGGAAGTAAATTGTCTTTAAATTTGTATCCAAATTGTGCAAATAATGTGTTTCCGGTACCTACCATCGGTGCTCCAACTCCGTTACTGTTAAGTGTTCCAGTATTATTAGGCTGACCTGAAGGGATTGGGTTCATCGCTCCTACATTTCGGATATAATTTTTCCCCATTTGATAGTTTGTATAGGCAACATAAGCAGTCACTGCATTTCTTTTTTCGGACAAAGGGATTTCCATAAATAGATCCGATCCTAATAATAGCATATTACTGTATACTGTGTCTTTTTTGATTGCATCACCATAGATCCAATTGGCTCTATTTTGAGAAATAAAACCAGCTCCAAGGTTCAAAATCTTCTTTTTACCGTGATAAGTACCAGCAGTATAGCATAAGGTATTGTTTTCTTTATCAAAGAATTGATAATTTACATATCCTTGTGTTTGTAATTTAGTTGATAGTGTATTAAATACAGCATTCGTTGCGTTAATTGCAACATTTGGTTGCAATGCGTTTTGAGCTAGCATTGGTTTAGATAATGCTAAACGATAATCTAATCTACCAATTTGACCTTTAGCATAAATGGATAATTTTCGTAAAAATTGATCTGTAACATTATTTGTAGCTTGTTGGTATAAAGGAGCATCAACTCCTAAGATTGAACCAACTGCAGGGGCAGAAAAACGTGTTAATCCACTCCACCCAGTTAACCCAGTACCTAAAGTAAAATTCCCATTTTTAGCTACTTTATATTCCCCTACTGCGTCATGCACAAATGAACCGGCTTGTAATGAAGAAGTATAGTTAAAATTATTTTGTCCAAATTGTGCGTAAAAGAATACACGATCAGTCAATTGTGTAAAAACGCTAAAACGTAATCGACGAATACCAATATCAAATGGCTCTGCTACTTGACCATTTATTTTAGTATTTGGATTCAAATCTGTATATCGAGACCAAAATTGAGCCACAGTAGTGAATTTAATATAATGACTACCATCTTCATTTAAATTTCTTTTAAATTCTGGATACTTAATATCAGAAACAGGTTTTGCAACTTCTTGTGAAAAAGCAAATATCCAAGTACTAAAAGCAATAACACTTAAAACTATTTTCTTCATATTTATAGATTATTATTTAACTATTCAAAAAAAATGTGCTTGAAATAACAAGCACACTTATCAATTATTTTCTAACCGCTGCAAACTTATGCTTTGATTTAGAAACAGGCTTAAATTCTTCAATACCTTTAATCACAAAAGAGCCACCTTCATTTTCAAAATCTTCTTTTATATGATATAAATTTTCAATCACAGTATGATCGACCAACTTACAATGCGTAACATCAAAAATTACATTTTCTGAAAACTTGAAAGAATTGATTGCCTTACGTATGCCGATGAAATTACTGAACACAGCAGCACCTTGAACTGTAATATGATTACCATCAATTTTTGCTTTTGCAGAAAATAAATTTCCGATTGGAGCACCATTCAATAAATGAATAATTATTTTCAATAATATACCTGCACCAATACCAACTAATAAATCAGTTGAAATTGTTACAACAATCGTAATTATAAATACAGCTATTTGATCCCAACCAATTTTCGCCATATGACCAAATTCTCTTGGATGAGCAAGTTTATACCCAACACCAATTAACATAGCTGCTAAAGCTGCATTCGGAATATAATTACTAAATGAAACTGCAAAAATCATAAAAACTAAAATGAAGATACCATGGAAAAAATTTGCCCAACGTGTTTTACCACCATTTGCAACATTTGCAGATGAACGCGCTACTTCACTAATCATAGGTAGGCCACCTAATACCCCGGCAACAATATTACCTATACCTACAGCAATTAAATCTTTATTTGTATCAGATTTACGTTTATATGGATCTAACATATCAATTGCTTTTACAGTTAATAAAGCCTCTAAAGACCCTACTAAAGCGAACATAATCACATATTTTATAAACGTTCCAGATTGACTAAACCCATCAAAACTGACATTAATTCCTAAAATTTCAAAAAATCCTTTATCGAAACTAACCAATGGAGAAAAAGCTTTTGTAATAACTTCACCATTAGGACCAACCACTTCTTTCACGTTATGAATTCCTAAATACATAGACAATGGAATAGACACAACTAATACCATTAAAGGAGCAGGTATTTTTTTTAAAAATCCCAACTTTAACATTGGCCAACCAAATACAATTGCCAAACTAACTAATCCTACAATTGCTACTTCCTTGTGAGCAAAGAAATGCATTAAAGTATCAGGAATTCTTTCAATCAAATCAATTGGTTCAACTATCGATTTTCCCTTCAATGGACCATCCGTATAAGAAGTTGAAGCTCCAACCAAAATATGAATTTGTTTACTTATAATAATAAGTCCAATTGCAGCTAACATTCCATGAACAGCAGATAAAGGGAAAAAGTCACTTAACTTACCTAACTTTAGTACTCCAAAAAGCACTTGAATAACTCCTGCTACTACAATCGCTCCTAAAGCTAAATGCCAACCTGTTTCACCACCACCAAATTCAGCAACAGAACCAGCAACAATAACTATTAACCCGGCTGCTGGACCTTTAATTGTTAATTTCGAGCCTGCAAAAAAACTAACCAAAATACCACCAACCATAGCAGTAATCAATCCGTAAATAGCAGGAAACTCACTTGCTTTAGCGATACCTAAGCTCAATGGCAATGCCAATAAAAACACTAAAAAACCTGATAATGCATCAGCACTGAAATTTTCTTTCATACCTATTAAACCATCTTTTGGTATGTTTACTTTATTTTCTGTTTTCATATTATAAATAATTAAAAAGTTATTATGTTAAGTTGACTTCGACTCCGCTCAGTCTGACTTAATCTATATTCATTCTGTATTCAAATCCGCTCAGTCTGACTTTTGACGAATTTTGATAGACAAATTCGCGCATCAGAGCGAGCGAAGTCAAAGTCAACTCGACTTGTGCGCAATTGCATGATATGTTTTAACATGTGGTCCTAAAAATAATCGCGCATATATTCTTACTAATGCTAACCCATCTACTATCAAACTAATAGAAAGGAAAATTGCCAAAAAGTATTGATCTTCTCGAACTGCTGAGAAAATTAAATCCTCGCCTATCATCGTAGGTGTAATTGGAAAACCCGCCATACCCAAACAAGCCAATAAAAACACAAAGGCAATCATTGGGTGTTCAAATGAATGTCCTTGAAAGCGCGCCAATGTAATACGTTTTTCTTTCTTAACTAATCTTCGTATAGCCCAATAACCAACCAAAGCAGAGAGTACTACACCTACAAGATACATTGCTAAGGTAGAATAATGAATATGTACATTAATTGAAATCGCCAAGGCAATCCAAAAATGATTCATCATTACCATGAACCAACTCATAACGACTTTTCTACGCTCAGTAAATGCTTTGATTACCATCAACAGACCTACAAATGCATAAAATCCTGGTAAATAATTCTGTAAAAAAGTAGGTATAGAAGATTTAAACAGCAACAATACTAATCCTAATACATAAACAGCTATAAAAAAAGCTACTCCTAAGTTTACTTGTATGAACCTGAATTTACGTGATACCTTTTTCAACGGAGCTAAAAACAATTGATAAATCAAAGTTTCTAAGTTCCATTCTTTCAAACTCAAGATATAAAAAGAATATTCCAATCGTTTTGGAAAACTATCCTCAATTGTTTTTTCACGCGGTTCATAATGATACAATTGCTCTTTGATTCTATAACTTGCAATCGAAGGAGAAACTAGCAATTGGTAGGTTCTCAATAACGCATTTCCGCAAATATGAAACAACGCTAAATCGTCAAAACCAGCAACAATTTCTAAAAAGATTAATCCAATCTGAGCAATCGATGAATAAGCAATCTGACTTTTTACAGATGTTTGCACACGAGCCATTAAACTTGCAACGATACAGGTTAGGACACCCAAAATACCAATTAACACACGTACTGCTGTTTGATGTTCCCAAAAAGGATGGGTTCGCAATAACAAAAATGCACCAATATGTACAGAAAGAGAACCATAAAAAATTGCACTAGATGGTGTTGGTCCTTCCATTGCTCTTGGTAACCAAGAAGAAAATGGTAACTGCGCAGATTTAACCAATGCAGCAATCAAAATCATGAAGGAAATAAAAAATCCTTCCCAACTGTGTTTTTGCAACAAATGACTCACTAATTCCGCATTATGCATTTTACCAAAAGTCACATTTTCATGAAAGAGATGATGACTTAACCACATGGCTAAAATTAATCCGATATCACCAATACGATACAAAGAAAATATTTTTACTGCATTCTTAACTGGAAGGTATCTATCTCTATAAAAAGCAATTAAAAGAAACGAAGAGATTCCTAAAAATTCCCAACCAATAAACAATGTCTCAAAGTTTCCAGATAAAATAATGATATTATACCCTAAATAAAACAACAATATTGTATTGAAAAAACGTTTAAATCCATGTTCTCTATGTAAATAGAACCGACTATAATAAGTAATCAAGAATGTCAAAAATGCACCAAGCAATAGAAATACAGCTGATACACGATCAAAATATAAATCAATAAAGAAATCATAATCATCTACTTGATATATTGAAAACTCTTTTAGATTAATACTGTGATGACCAGAATACAACCATAAAACTGTAAAGACAATTGCAAAGGCTAATTGCAAACATAATGTTACAAATGCCAACCTTGAAATTGCAAACTCATTTTTAGAAGAAATCGCTAAACTAATTAGGTAACCTAAAAATGGAATAAGTAAGAAAAATTGAAGTAATAATTCCATAACTAATTAATTTATAATTTGGTGAACAGGAATATTTCCATGTGTACTTTCTACTAGTTTTTGTAAGTTTTTAGTAGATTTTGAATACACTTTTTGTGGTGTGTATGGAATAAATTGACCTGATTTAAATAAATACAATTCCTTTGATTCAGGATGTATTACAACCAATTTCATCCAATCATTTTTATACCATTCATATGTTTTTGGTGCTGACTGTAATATACCTAATACTACATATGGAAAATGCTCAACAACACATAGTAAACGCAAGGGATCGTGTACTTCCACCATTTGTTTTGGCAAACCTGGTCGTATATCACCTTCAATTCCATTCGCAACACCAAATAAACCAACAATGTTGTGTGGTAATTTTGATCCAGAACCAAAACGTTGATCATCAACTTTTGCGAAATAATAAGCTAAATTAATACCACCACATACAGGTGTTACCGCGTTCATAATCGTTAATAAAAATGCACCTTCTAAATCTTGTTTATAATCGTATGAATTCAAAAAAGCACGACGATCTAAAAAAACATTTTTAGTAAGCCATCTTCCTCCCACAACACAAAGTGAATTGGTTGCATGATCTAATTCTGGACGAGGTTCAAACAAAGAAAAAGATCGTGTTTGAACAGATTTATGTATCCTTTTTAAAGGTTTTGTACTATCTACCGACATGAAGCGACGAGAACGCTCCTTAGCATTCAATAAAAGTGCAGTATTGAATGTCTCTTGATTTTTTAAATGCTGCTCTCTGTTCTCTACTGAAAGATTGACAATATCATAATAAATCATCAAATCTTGAGCAGTATCATGCAAAGCACCAATGAATTGAGTAGTAGCAGGAATAATCAACCCTCTTCTTTTCAATTCTTCTCTTACTTCTACTTTATTGCCCATTAAAGCAGCCAAACGTGCGTTTACTGATCCTGGCTTACAAGAGCAAGCACCACAATCCATCGTAGAATAAAACGCGTTATTTGCACTTGTAGAACCATGCCCTACGATATACACTAAATCGGCAAAATTGGAAGTTAAACCAATACTCTTCAATAATCCCTCTACACGGTCTGCCATTTCAGTAATAGTAAAACCTACATGTAAATCATGCTCTTTTCTATCATCACCCGTATTTTCATAAATGAGCGTACTAGTTGGACTCATATGCTGAAAAGAACTTACAGTAGTACTCCCATACGTTGGTTTAAAAACATACTTTAACAATTTGAAAGCAGACCAAAATCCAAGAGTTTGAGACAAAAACCATCCCACGAACAAACCATGGCTTTTACTTGAAAACCCTACTTCTTTTCGATGTTTATACTTATTCGCTTTTTCAAGAATAATGTATTTAGGTTGAATAGGCGCTGGGCACAATTTTGTTAAGAATTTACCACCATCAGGCTTATAATAGAACTCAATATTAAAAAATCCCGCTGTTCCAAATGTTTGTGCATTTTTATCAGTTTGTTCTACATAAGTTCTAAACGAGCATTCACGATCATCAATACAAAATAAAGATTGAAAAGAGGGTTTTTTAACATACGTCTCAGATTCTTGTTTTACAAGATATTGAAGTACATCATCGTAATAAGACCATTCATAGGCTTCTTGCCACATCTTCAATACCTCTACAATTTCGACATTACGAGAAGGAGCAAACAAATCTTTCGGTTCCACTTTTGTTAACATACCAAGTGGTGTCCATTGCCCTGCATGTCTGTCATCTAAAGTGTCTATTTCCAACAACAATTCCAAGAAAATGAAATCTTCCATAGAAACTACACGCTTATCCAATAATACATGTGGATTCGTTTCCAAATACGAAACCATTCCAGACCATCCTTGATGCTCAAACTGTTGATCAAAAAGATATTGAAAATACAACTCCTCTTTACCAACTAAGATTTGTAATAAATCCTTAATTCCAACAGACTTATCTAATAATAATGACTTTGCTCGTTGTGTTTTAAAAAAACTTGTAAAACTATTTTTTTCTAGTTCAATCATCGAATTTCGCAAGCCCATTTTTGTGGTAGGGAAATTCCAGATAGAAATTCCTTGATCTAGATAAGCACCAATAATTCTAAATAAATTAAGATGCACAAAAGAATCAACATCGATTTTTAAAAATTTCTTCCATTTACCTCGAAGCACCCCAACACGAGATAAAATACGGATTTGATAATCATGCTTAATTAATTTTTCTTCCCAAAAGGTAAAATCTTCTATACCTTTGTGTTCAATAATTACCTTATCTAATACATCTTTGCGTATCTCTCCTTTTGCGTACAATTTACGGTAATCCGTTAAATCTAAATACGTTTTATAACCGAAAATTTCAGATGATCGTTTCATTGCCTCATGGAAAGGCAAATCTTGAAAACAGGCTAAGGAATTTAAAAAGATGTAATCTTTAAGTGGTCCTTGGGTGGGTAAATATTTTTTTATTTGTTCGATGGTATAACCCAAATCGAATTCTTTATTTTCCATAAAATCAACTGATTAAATATAGTAACTCTAAGCAAACTTGCTGAAAACACCTCAACTCTCGATTGAGGAACTATAAAATCATATGATAATACTACGATTTTTAAGCCATAACGGAACACGAATATTCGAGTTGCAATCTGACTTATATATATGTCTGAATGACTTATAAAAAACAGGAATAAAGTAAATAGGATTTTCTTCTAAACAATATGTATCAGAAAAATCAGCATTAAAATTTTCTTCTTCCTCCTCTTCTTCTAAGGAAGAAAACTCATCTTGTGTATCAACTAATTTAGTAAGCTGAACTTTAAAATCTTTTTTATTATATACTTTTTCAGTTGTATTTGTAGCTGCAAAATAATAACCTGAAGCAAGTAATAATACTGCTAACAAACTAATTATTCTTCCTACAACAACTTTCATAAAATCGAATATAACGAAACAAAAATATTAAAAAATTATTAGAAACAAATTTTTATTTTCTAATCAAGTGAAATAATAAACATATTTTAACATCAAATAAAAGCAAAGCGCAATTCGAATGTAGTCGTTTGTTTCGCAATCGATTGAACGTGAATCTGAATTTGATGTAAATCCAAAATGTTTTTTACAATCGAAAGGCCTAAGCCGAAACCTTGTACAGAAACAGCACTTTTAGCTCTATAAAATGGTGTAAATAAATTGATTAAATCCTTTTCAGTAATTCCCTCACCGTTATTAATAAATTGCAAAACCAACTCAGATTTATTAACAAATAATACAATCTCAACCTTTTTGTCGTAGGAATACTTGATTCCATTCTCTATTAAATTATGAAAACAAGTTTGCAATAAAGTATCATTACCATAAACCTCCAATTGCTCTGCATTTTCCGGTAAACTTTCTATTCGAAAATGAACTGAAACCCCTTCATGTTTTTTTAAAAACTCTTGTCGCGTATTCCAGACTAACTCATCAATACGCAGCATTTTAAAACCAACTTTCTCACGCATATTAGCATATTTAGAAAGTTTAATCAATTGCTCTGAAATCAAACTCAAACGCTTAATATCATCTAATACAGATTTCAATAACACTACATATTCCTCCTTCTCTCTTTCAGAAAGTAAAGAAACTTCTATTTGAGAAGTAATTGACGTTAATGGATTTAATAATTCATGAGAAGCATGTGAAATAAATGCACGTTGAATCTGAAATGATTTTTCTAAACGATCTAACAATCCATTAAAAGTATGAATCAACCGTGATATTTCATCCCTTTTATTTTCTTCCTTCAAACGAGAAGATAAGTTAGCAATAGATAAATCATCCACCTCATTCATCACATCTGAAATAGGTTTTAATATTCGTTTAGAAAATAACCACCCTGAAACACCTAAAAAGGTAAGTAAACAAATAAAAATATATAACAAGTTCAGACGTAACTTTTGAAGTTGATTATATCCACTAGTATCTTTAGCACCTACCAAAAGTATATAGGTTTGGCCATCATAAGTATAAGTCTGACCAACAATTTCAATTGAATTAATATTGAAAGTTGTTTGTCTTACTGTACGAATTTGATCTAATGTACCTTTCAGATTTTCAAACAAATGACTAAAATCATAACTATGATTGTTAGTATAAATTTTTTGATTATGTTGGTTATATATAGATATATTTTCATAATCCAATAAATCTTGTTTATGAATATCCAGTGTTTTAAGCAAACTTGAATTTATAGTTTTTATCTTAATACGATATATTGCACGGGTAATCGCCTTGCTGACGATATGTTTATGAAATTCAATACGCCTTTCATTTGCAGTTAAAAAATAGATAGAAGCAAATGCAACCAACAATAATGATGCTGTTATTGAAATAAAATAAAGGGTGATTTTTGTTCTTATCTGCATTTAATTATTCGTCTTTCAACAAATATCCTTTACCATGTACGGTATGAATTAACTTGTAATCAAACTCTTTATCTATTTTGTTTCTCAAATAATTTACATATACCTCAATCACATTTGTTCCAGTATCAAAATGGATATCCCACACATTTTCTGATAACTCCTTTTTCGAAATAACACGATTTCGATTCATTAAAAAATAATGCAATAAATCAAATTCACGAGCCGTTAGTTCAATAGTCTTATCACACCTTTTAATTGTACGGGCGTCCAAATTCATAACCAAATCTTTTACTGTAAGATTATGTTCATTTAGAAATGGATTACTGCGTTTAGACAATGTCTTAATACGTGCAAGTAATTCTTTGAATTCAAAAGGTTTAGTTAAATAATCATCTGCACCTATTTCCAATCCTTCAACTTTGTTATCTGTTGAAGATAATGCAGATAAAAACAAAACCGGAGTATTTACATATTTGCTTCTCAGTGTCTTACATAATTCTAATCCTGAAATACCAGGCATCATAATATCAGAAACAATTACATCGTACGAACCAGTTAAACCCTTGGCCAAACCCTCTATACCATCAAAAGCTAATTCAACAGCAACACCATGCTCTTCTAATCCCATTTTTAATGAGGTAGCCATTTTTTTTTCGTCCTCAACCAACAATACCTTCATAAATCGCTTTTTGTTCTGATTAACAAAATCTTTACAAATATACAATAAATTGAAAATCAAACAAGTGTAAATTACAATTAAGTATATTAACTTAAATATAAAATACTCATAGTAAGTAAGATATTCATTTATTCATCTACAATATACACATTCCCTATTTCATTTAATAATAATTTGCTTACTTTCATCTTTCAATTACAGCATTTTCAATAATGAAACGGGTACTTTGTTTAATTTTTCTAACATCTGCAATTACCTTCGGACAAACTGTACAACGAGGATTGCCTGAAATAGTAAAGGGTACCATCAAAAAAACTAATCACTTTGAACAACTTTCACAAATAGATACTATTGAACAAACGCATGACCCACGTGAAAAATCCTTTCAATACGGTACAGCCATATCGGTAAATTTTAGTTTTCCATCAAACTTTCTAATAGATACATTACCAAATGGCGATCGAGTTTATCAACTCGGAATTGAAAGTAAAAATGCAATTTCATTAAATATCATTTTTGATGTTTTTAAACTAAAAGCAGGAACAACTTTATACTTAGTTGGAGTGAATTCAAACAAGTTTATCGGTGCTTACACAAGCCTCAATAACAACGAATATCAAACACTTGGCACAGAATTAATTTATGATAGCAAAATCATAATAGAAGTTCATGAACCATTATCTAATATTGGTACATCAAAATTACACATCAACAATATTATTCACGGCTATAAAAATTTAGAACAACTAATTAAAAGGAAACTAAATAGTTCTGGAATTTGCAATATTGATGTAAATTGTCCTCAAGGTAATGGATATGAAAATCAACGTAATGCGGTGGCAATAATGATTAATAATGCAGGAGGGTTTTGCACTGGAACACTTCTAAACACAACTGCTGGACCTTTTAAGCCGTATTTTCTTTCCGCCTACCATTGTGGTACAAATCCAACTTCGTGGATATTTCGTTTTAGATGGGAATCACCTGAAAATCAAGTGGATTGCGGAACAAGTGTTCCTTCAATAGATGGACCACAAACTAATACGATTAATGGTGCATCTTTAGTAGCATCTTACAAAACAACCGATTTTATTCTATGTGAACTCAATTCCCAACCTGATCCTACTTGGAATGTATATTACAACGGATGGAATAAGTCTGGTGCTACTCCACTTAACGGAGTAGGTATTCATCATCCTTATGCAGACATTAAAAAAATTTCATTGGATATCGATAGTCTTGTAGAAGAACGATTTAGTCCTGGTGAACCAACCAATCATTGGCGCACGAATTGGGAAGAAGGTATTACCGAACAAGGGTCGTCTGGTTCACCACTTTTTGACGAAGATCATCGCGTCATTGGTCAACTTCATGGAGGTGATTCAGGATGTATTTCTGATTTTCAAACCGATTTTTATGGCAAACTTTCCGTGTCTTGGGTGGGAGGAAATACAAGTGATTCACGCCTAAAAGATTGGCTGGACCCAATTAATGTCAATGTGGATTATATAGATGGAAATTACTTGAATGGCAGTAATGAAAATAGTTACGATCCATACATAAAATATTATGGAACTAATTTAATAGGTAGAAATTGTGCTAAATCCATTCAACCCTTTATAATTATTGGTAATGGGGGTATTTCCACGTTAACCACTCTTACAATTAACTATTCCTATGACAATTCTGCAAATCAAAAAATTAGTTGGTATGGTACATTAAATCAATACGAAGAAGATACTGTATTCTTACCAATTGAATCATTTGGTGAAGGGATACATACATTCAATATAGAACTTGAAATCAGTAACAATAAATCAGATAACAATTTAAAAAACAACACATTAAATTCTACATTTAATCAAGTAAATAATGGAAAATATTACACTTTTGAGTTAAAATTAGATGCAAATCCTGATGAAACTATATGGAAACTTAATGACAGTAAAGAGAATAATATATATTCAGGAGGACCTTATAATTCAACAACCCATATAATTAAAAGAAATTTCTGTCTAACCGAAAATTGCTATTCAATTAAATTAATAGATTATAACAATAACGGAATGATTTTAGGTAATCAAAAAGGAAGTTATATATTGTTAGATAGCGATTTAGATACTATAATTCAACTCACTGAAAGTGAAGCTAATTTTAAAACATCTATCAAAAAAGAATTTTGTAATCAATCGAATACAAACAAAGAAAATACACTAACGATCTTTCCTAATCCTACAAACGATGGAAAAATCGAAATCAATTCATCAATTGAAAGTATACAAGAAGTGACTATATACGCTATTACAGGACAAAAATTAGAACAACAACAATTTAATAGTACATTCATTAACATACAGACCTACAAACTTAACCCAGGAATCTATTTGTTTGAAATAAAAACAAACAACCACACTTACGTTTCACATGTAACGCAACTCTAACCATGGCTGGTATATACATTCATATTCCATTTTGTAAAAACAAATGTTCCTATTGTGATTTTCATTTCAGTACCAGTTATCATTCTTACCAAGAAAAAATGGTAGCTTGTATTATTGAAGAACTTATCACACGGAAAGAAACTATAGCCAATCAACCAATTGAAACAATCTATTTCGGTGGGGGAACCCCAAGTTTGCTAACGGAAAATGAATTGAAAAAAATAATTGAAACCATCTACAAACACTACGAAGTAACACCCCAACCAGAAATTACCTTAGAAGCAAATCCTGACGATATCTCTACGCAATCCGTTGAATCGTGGGTTCGTCAAAAAGTAAATAGACTCAGCATCGGACTTCAATCTTTTGATGAAAAAGTACTTGACTGGATGAATAGAGCTCACAATGTACAGCAAAGTTTATCATGTATTCCTATTGCCCAACAAGCAGGTATTCAAAACATTAGTATCGATTTAATCTACGGACTACCCGACTTAACATTAGAACAATGGGAAAAAGAAATTGATACCGCGTTACATTTAGGGGTACAACATATTTCTGCTTATTGCCTTACCATTGAAGAAAAAACCGCACTTGCATCCTGGATTAAAAAGAAAAAAATAAATCCTCCATCTAACGAACAACAAGCAGCACAATTTCAATTATTACAACAAAAATTAAAAGCAGCAGGATTTGACCATTACGAAATATCTAACTTTGCTTTACCTAATTTCATTTCTAAACATAATTCCAATTATTGGAGAGGAGAAAAATACATCGGTGTAGGTCCATCAGCACATTCTTATGATTTCAACTACCGTTCGTGGAACATCGCAAACAATGCGAAATACATGCAAGGAATAGAACACAAATCACCGAATTTCGATTTCGAATTACTAAGTCCTGAAAATCGATTCAATGAACTCCTATTGGTTGGATTAAGAACCAAGTGGGGAGTTAATCTAACGCAATTAAAAGCAATTCTTAATCCTTCAATCGAATTCGAACAAATCTTACAAAACTACCTTCAAAAAAACTGGTTAACCATTCAAGACCAAAACATTTGTTTAACAGAGGCGGGAAAAGCCTGGGCAGATAAAATTGCAGAAGATTTATTTGTTTTATAGATTAAATATTTGTAAATTTCAATTGAGTTCATTGAAAACACATCAGCCGATAATCCCTTACAGTTAAGTAGTTAAAACGATGTATATATTACCTGTATATTAAGGAGTTA
>CANGHE010000021.1 GCA_947453545.1 Flavobacteriia bacterium | reverse complement strand
GCAAGTGAAATAGAATTGATACAGTCGATTGACAGAACAGACTGTCGTAAAATATTTGAAAATCGTTTTTGGGGAGATTGGGGCTTCATTCACCTTTGTTTTGATGTACAAGGGATGAATGCTTTGAAAAAAGAATGTGAAGAAGCTGGTTATCCTTTCACAATTGATACAGGTGATACCTTTGATATGGGTGAAGCGGGAGGACGTTTCAGCTACATCGAAGACGCTGATGGAACCTTGATTGAATTTGTTGAAACACACAAAGTTCCGTTAGTGAAAAAAATCGGTTGGTATATACACTTGAAAAAACGTAATCCAGAAAAACACCTTCCAAAATGGATGTTGAGTTTTATGCGTTTTAGCAGATATAAAGATTAAACTATGAAGTTAAAAAACAATCTATTTTTATTGATGCCATTCTTGCTTGTTTTGGTGTTTTTAGTTTCTTGTTCGGAGGAAATTATTGTGAAAAATGATCAGAAACAAACAGCCGTAATTTATTCTTTATTAGATCAAGCTGATACTATTCATTATTTCAGAATTAATAAAGCATTTTTAGGTACAGCGAATTCATTAGAGGAGGCTCAGATTCCAGATTCTAGTTATTTTAAATCAGTAGATGCTACAGTATATGAATTACATAATTCAGATACTATAAGAAAATGGAAATTAAGGGATACAATTATTGCTAATAAAGATACGAATGGTATTTTCTTTGCACCAACTCAAAAGTTATATTATTTTGAAACTACTACGGGTCAACCATTGATTGCTCAAAGTGGATATTCATATTATTTTAAAGCAACATTTGACAAAATATTTGCTGTTACTGGTTCTACAGAGTTAATCAGAAATGCTAAAATAGGAACGCCTTCATCTCCTGGTAGCTCCTTTTCATTTGCATCTAATAATATTGCTAATTTCGGTTATTTTAGCACCTCTATATCTGTAAATAACGGGTCTGCAACTACAATGAATATTTCTGTGAATGCCAATATTAATGAATTTAGAGGTTTAGATGTGGTTAAAAATAAAATTGTCTGGGATATTAATACAACGGATGTAGATCTTAATTCAACAAATGCTATAAGCGCTTCAGGAGAAGATTTTTATAAATTAATTAAATCACATTGTATTAATGACAATACAATTACAAAACGTCAATTACATTCCATGGAGATTGAGGTTACTTTAGGTTCTGAAGATTTTAGAAAATACATTCTGTATAGTAAACCATCTTCTAGTATTGCTCAAAATCAATTGAATTACACAAATTTAGTTGCATCAAATGGTATGAGGGTTAGAGGAATATTTGCAAGTCGACATGTATTGAAAGTTACGAAAAAAGCATACGATCAATACACTCAATCATATTATTATAGGGCAATAGATTTGGCTTCAATGCGCGAATTATGTTTAGGGCAGTATACAGGGAATCTATTGTTTTGCTCTGATGTACCTGTGGATAGTAAAGAAAGTTTTTATTGTAAGTAAAACCACAAGTAGGTATGTCTGAACGCAAAACTCTCTTTGTAGATGTAATTCTACCAATTGCTGTACGAAATGAGTTTACGTATCGTGTTCCTTTTGAATTAAACGATGAGGTACTTGCAGGAATGCGTGTTATCGTTCCATTTGGAAAAGGTAAGTTGTACACGGGAATCATCAGTCGTGTACATGAAGAAATTCCGAGTGGCTATCAATCCAAGTACATCGAACATTTGTTAGATGAACGTCCGATTACTACTCCCAAGCAATATCAATTTTGGAAATGGATTTCGGAATATTATATGGCGCCAATTGGGGATGTGTTGAGTGCTGCTTTGCCATCCAATTTCAAGCTAGCGTCTGAAACGAAAATAGTACTTCATCCAGATTTTGACATACAAAAAAGTAGTTCCAATGAACGATTCGCACAAGTAATTGACGCATTGGAAGTTCAGGAAATACTAGATTTAAAGCAGATTTCTGAAATTTTAGGCATCAAAACGATACAGCCAATCATCAAACAGATGATGGATGCACGTATCATTATGTCGTTGGAGGAATTAAATGAAAAATTCACTCCAAAAACTGCTACTTATTATTTTATTGCTTCCCATTATCAGCAAGAAGATGTATTGCAAGAGTTGTTGCAATCTTTTGAAAATCAGAAATCAAAAGAAAAACAATTGACTGCATTGATGACTTTTTTATCCAAATCTGATTTACGTACGGGATATCAATTGCCTGTTGCTAAAAAGACTTTGGAAGAGAGCGGTGTTTCTACTTCAGCCTTGGATACTTTAGTGAAAAACGGGGTGTTGTTGAGTGAAAAATTGCAAATTGATCGGATTCAAAATAAAGATAATGCGCTTGAAGATGCGAAGAAATTGTCTGATATTCAGCAAGTAGCATTAGATCAAATTCGCTCGGCTTACCAAGAAAAAGATGTTTGTTTATTACATGGAGTTACAGGTTCGGGTAAAACTGAAATTTATGTTGACCTAATCCAAGAACAAATAGAACAAGGGAAACAAGTATTGTTTTTGTTACCTGAAATCGCACTAACAACGCAACTAATTCAACGATTATCCAAACATTTTGGGGATGCGATAGGGGTGTATCATTCCAAGTTTAACCAAAATGAACGTGTTGAAATTTGGAATCACGTACTCAATAATGACCCCAATAAATACAAAATAGTAATGGGGGCGAGGTCATCCATTTTCTTGCCGTTTACAAATTTAGGTTTGATCATTGTCGATGAAGAACACGAAAGTTCGTTCAAACAATACGATCCATCCCCAAGATACAATGCACGTGATTGTGCTATTGTTTTAGGAATTTTACACAAAGCAAAAGTATTGTTAGGTTCTGCAACACCTTCGATTGAAAGCTATTACAATGCCAAAACGGATAAGTACGCCTTGGTAGATTTGCATCAGCGTCACGGAGGATTACAATTGCCAGAAATATTTTGTGCCGATTTAAAAGAAGAGCGTCGACAAAAAACGATGCATTCTCATATATCCTCTTTTTTAATGTTAGCCATTGAGGAAGAATTTAAAACGGGTGGTCAAATTATCCTTTTTCAAAACCGAAGAGGGTACACACCAAGTTGGAGTTGCGAAGTATGTAACTGGACACCTCGATGCAATAGTTGTGATGTTTCCTTGACTTACCACAAACATTCGAATACGTTGAAATGCCATTATTGTGGTTATGCGAGTGCTCCTGTTGGAACTTGTGGTAGTTGTGGAAGTAACCGTTTAAAAATGGTTGGATTCGGAACTGAGAAAATTGAAGACGAGTTAGCGTTGATGTTTCCAGACAAGGTAATCAGTCGTTTGGATTTAGATACAACTCGCTCAAAAAATGCATACCAGCAAATTATCAATGACTTTGCAACAGGAAAAATTGATGTGTTGATTGGTACACAGATGATTACGAAGGGATTAGATTTTGATAACGTAAATTTAGTTGGAATATTAGATGCAGATATGTTGCTCAATCGTCCAGATTTTAGGGCTTTTGAACGCAGTTATCAATTGATGTCACAGGTATCAGGAAGAGCAGGCAGAAAACACAAGCGAGGTAAAGTAATTGTTCAAACCGGTCAACCTGATCATTGGATTATACAGAAAGTGATGCAACACGATTACCATTCATTTTATTCGAATGAGATAACGGAAAGACGCAATTTCTTCTATCCACCGTTCTATAAATTGATACAATTGACGCTACGTCACAAAGAAGCAATGCAAATAGATAGGGCTGCAGCAGAATTAGCTCAAAACTTAAAGTCTGTATTTAAAGAGCGTGTATTAGGACCAGAATACGCCTTGATTCCGCGTATTAACAATTTATATATCAAGCAAATTACAATCAAAGTTGAGCGAGAAGTTTCACAAAAACAAGTGAAAGAACGCATTCAAGAAATGATTGATTTCTTTTACAGTTCAGCAGCCAATAAATCAGTACGTATTAGTATTGATGTTGATCCGAATTAAGAGTGAAGAAATAAAATTTCCCTCTTCGAGGAGGGATTAAGGGAGGTGATCATAGTAAATTTAAATGAACTATATGAAAAGAATAGGGAAAATGATAGTTGTATTCATTTTGATACATTTCTCATTTTTTGTTCATTCACAAAACAAAAGTTTTTGTATTGGGTCTAATCATTGTGGATTAAACTTGGGAGATCCTTTAAACTCTAAAGGTTTAAAATTAAATTTATTTGACAAAAACATCCATAGTTTGTCTGGAGTTAACCTAGCTTTAAGTTGTTCGACTGAAAATACTAGAGGTTTTTCGCTAGGTATATTTGCCGTAGATTCTAAGAATTATGATGGATTAGCAATTGGAGGGCTCTTTGTTAGTTCTGATTCTATATTTAATGGAATTGGGTTTGGTGGATTCTTTGTTGGTTCTGAATCGAAATTTAACGGTATTGGAGTTGCAGGTCTGAGTGTAGTTTCAGATACGATGAATGGTGTATTCTTTAGTATTTACGGCAACACAAAATGGAATCATAGCTTGATTAAAGAACTAAATGGAGTAGCAATAGGTGGTATCACTGGAATTAATTGTGAAACGATCAATGGCCTAGCGATTGGAGCATTAAATTATTCAATTCATCAAAAAGGTGTGACAATTGGAATCGCTAATTATACTGAGAATTTAAATGGTTTTCAAATAGGATTGTGGAATGTTGTTGCGAATAAAAAAAGATTTAAGCGAATGCCTTTTGTAAATTTCAATTTTGAATGACTTAATTAAAATTATGAGTTATGAATTATTACTTATAATCCTTACCCCATACCAATACCCCATAATACATAATTCTCAAAGGTAGTTTTTCAACATCTTACTTTTTTGCGAATTGCTTTTGGTAGATGTTTCATTACTTTTATTTGGCTCATAGGTTCTCTTGTTAGGTTAAATTGATCACCAATCTCTTCAATTGTAAGTGGGTAGCGACTATTTAATCCAAAGTGGAAATGTAATATTTAAATGTACAAAAACAGACCGTCGGCAACTTACTGATATTGTAGAAAAACAAATTAAAAATTATTTTGGTTTTGATGTACCTGTAATCATTAAAACAAAAGAGGAACTCAAAAGAATTATTGAAATAAACCCTTTTCCAGAGCAAACAATCAGTCTTTATTTAACCCTTCTTTCTGACGAAGTTGAACCATATACGGAGATCCAACATTATCTTCCTGACCAAAGTATACTTGAAAAAGATGTTGTATATATTGTTTGTCCAAATGGATACGGCAATACAAAATTGAATAATACTTTTTTTGAAAAGAAATTCAAGGTAAAAGCAACAACACGCAATTGGAAAACAATGAATGAAATACTTAAATTAGCTAAAAATTTAATATTTAAACACTAAGATTCGAGTGTAAATTATGATTTCTAATAGGTTGACATCTTCTTTAAGTGCTATCAAATTTTATTTTATCCGCTCATAAAATCCCTTACGGTATGTTTCTGATATAGGAATCAACTCTTTACCAATTACTATTCGATCACGTTCGATACCTTCAATAAAATCTAAATTGACCATATATGATTTGTGAACACGTAGCACGGATGTATCTTTTAATTCGTCTTCCAGCTCTTTGAATGTTTGAAGTGTCATTATTTTCTTTTGGGAGGTATGTATACGACGGTAATCTCCCATTCCTTCAATGAATTTCAAATCTGAAATAGCGACTTTCTCCAAACGGTATTCCGTTTTGATAAATAAATTGGTTGGAGCTATGTGTTGTTGTTTATGTGAAAGTGATTGTTGTACCCTTTCCATCGCTGTGTAAAATCGATGAAAGGCAAATGGTTTTAGTAAGTAATCAGTTACATTCAATTCAAATCCTTTGATTGCAAATTCAGGGTAGGCTGTGGTGAATACTATCGCGCAATCTTTTGCTAGTTGTTCAGCAAGTTGAATCCCAGTAACTTCCCCTGTGTTTATGTCTAACAATAACAAATCAACGCTATGTTGTTTTAGATACAATAAAGCATCAATGCCATTGTCAAAATGCGCTTCGAGCGATAGAAAAGGAACCTTGACAACGTACTGCAACATGCGCTCCATTGCCAAAGGTTCATCTTCTACGATTATACAACTAATTTGCTTCATACGGTATTGTCAGTGCTACACAAAAATAACCATTCTCTTCCTGGATATCGAGTGTGTAATTTTCTTTATAGATTAAATCCAAGCGTTTTTTGAGTAACTCATTCCCAAGTCCATTGGAGTTTGTGAACGGTTCATTTGTTTGCGTAATGCGATTTTTACAGGTAAATGAAAGTTTATTTTCATGAGAGGTGAATGTAATTTGTACAGCATTTCCTTCTTTGTAGCTTGATGAATATTTGAATGCGTTTTCGATGAAAGGAATAAACACTAAAGAAGCTACTTGACCATGCGTGTTTTCCAGTCCATTGGTTAGTTTAACGTAATCGGAATTAGCAGCCCGTAATTGGTGTAGTGCTACATATTTCTCAATAAAATGAAATTCAGTATCAAAAGGCATGTATTCTGCTTTTGCATCAAATAGCATATAACGCAGTATATCGGATAGTTTATTTAAATAATTAGATGCTTTTTCCTGGTCTTTATGAATCAGAATGTCTATGTTATTCAAAGAATTAAATAAGAAATGAGGATTTAACTGAGCAGTAACTAAGGCTAATTCTATTTGGTGGTTTTGTTCTCTCAGTAGTTCTTTTTCTTTACGAAGGTTGAACCAGTCAAAGAAGGCACGCATGAATAAACCGAGGGTTCCGTGGATCAATGCTACACAAGTAGTAATAGAAGTGTAAAAAATAATTACTTCTAAATCAAAAAAATGATTGATATTAAACTTATAAACAGTTGTAAATCTGAGTGTAATAGTTGATAAGACGCCAATTATAATACAATACCCTACACTCAAGAGCACTATTTTATACCATTTTATTGAGCCTTTTATTTTATAGAATACTAAATAATGAAATATATAAAATCCTAATAGAGATGGAATAACATTTGCAACCCAAAAGAATTGAAACAATCGTCCGCTTACTTTTTGAGTTTCAGGAGTACCTGTACTTGATAAGATTAAGAAGTACAGAGCAGTAAATAAAAAATAAATAGTCCAATAACTCAAATGGACTCCAAAAATTGCAATACGTTTCATCGTTTATAGTTTTAAAGTTTATGAAGTAAAACTCGATAAACTCCTACAAAGTAAAAACTTAAATAGGTATAATAGGGGTGTTTCTCTGTGAAACAGGAAATTTTGTCTGTGAATGATAAATTGATTTTAGTAGAATAACTATTTTAAACACTTGCACATTTTCTTTTGATATTATATATTCCAGGATTCTTTTGTGAAATATTAATTTTATTCTCCTTTATTCAAATCATCAAACTTCGCTTTCATCGTAAGATTCCCACGCGTAAGTTTTTTGATGCTCAAATCTTCTGCCTTATTATTGGCCAATCGCAGGTTGTTTTCAGAGTTTAATAAGGCATCTTTTGTTTTTTGCAGTTGTGCTATCGACTTGTCAATACTATCTATTGCTTCATGGAATTTTTTACTAGCTAAATTGTAGTTGTAAGCAAACCCTTCTTTGAATTTACTGATGCTATCTTCAAAATTCGTGATGTCGATGTTTTGTTTGCGCTCCAAAGCGAGTTGTCTTTTGTATTCTGAAGAATTTAAAGCTGCGTTACGAAGTAGAGTAATGATAGGAATAAAAAACTGAGGACGAATCACATACATTTTTTCATAGCGGTACGATACATCTACGATACCTGAATTATACAATTCACTTTCAGCCTCCAATAAACTAACCAAAATTGCATATTCACATTTTTTTTCAACGCGGTCTTTGTCTAATTCTTTGAAGAAATCTTCGTTGCGTTTTTTAGTTGCTGTCTCGTCTCCTTCATTCTTCATTTCAAACATGATGGAAATCAATTCATTTCCTTCATCGTCTGTTTCGCGGTAAATGTAATCTCCTTTACTACCTGAACGGGCATCGTTGTCTTTTTCGAAGTAAACGTTTTTTTGAAAGGCAGTAGAGCGTAGTTTGTTGAACTCATTTTCACAGTGAATTTCCAATGTTTCACCCAGCATTTTGGTAGAAAGCTTTTGCTTCATGTCTTTGCGTAGTGCAATTTCTTCGTCTTTCAAGCGGATAATATCTTCTTTCGTTTTGAGTTCTGCTTGGAATTTTTCAATCAAGGATTTTTCAAGTAACTCTTTTTCAAGTTCCTTGGTTTTTATATCGTTTGCTAAAGTATCTCTTTCTTTTTCGATTTGTTGGATTGCTTGGCTGACAGTAAGTTGTTGTTGGATAGTTGCTTTATCAATAGTAGCTTTCATCGCAGCAATTTCCATTTCTTTTTTGTTGATTTGTTCCGCCAATTCACGCTCTTTTTGCGCTAATTTTTCCATCAACACCAAATCATTTTTCATCGTTAGTTCGGCAATCTCTCTATCGCGTTTTGCTATTTCGTCTTGCAAGGTGTTTTTTAAGTTTGCTTCAGCCAATTTAACAGCACTTTCTTTCTCTTTATCAGCAAGATACAAACGCTGTTGTAACTCTTCTTCAAACTGATGATCGCGCACTTGTTTGAGTATATCGGCAAATCCAGCCTCGTCAACCTTAAAAGCTTTTTTACAACTTGGACAAATTATTTCGTTCATGTAGCGTGTTTTATGTAACTATGAATATGATATTAGATCTTCGTGTTTGAAAAGAATATGCTATCTCTTCAAGTACCTAAAATTATGAAATCTTTTAGGGATAAACAAAGGGGGATTGGAGATGACAGTAAATCATTTTTTAGATCTGTTATGTTTCTAAATCTCCTTGCTTGTAATATAATCATAAAGTGATTTTTCAACAGGAGTAGAAAGTGTGTAGTTCATTTCTACTACCGATACATTTTTCCCCTCATCATTTACAATCAATTTTTCAACCGCTGATTCTTTTTGGACTTGTATATTCCCTAAATAATAAAATTCAATTCCTTCTAAATTTTTCTTTTTGACAAAAAGAGGAATTCTCATTTGATATGTGTTTTGTTCTAATATTTTTGAAACACAATTCGATTTAAAAGTTCTTCCGCTTTTAGACATCCAAACAAATTCATTTCTAGATATAAAACGGTCGTGATATTTTGTTGAAGCAGAAATATTTTCTTCTTTATTGTAATTCACAAATATTGCACAATCTTTTTCATCTTTAGAAATCATGTATCCTCCAACACTTTGAGCTACAGGATTTGTTTCCCAACATAAAATTCGGAAAACATCTTTCCTAGAATAACGTTGGTTTAATATGAAGTCATTCTTAAATACTTCTTTACCTAATTGTTTCATTTTCAAAATTGAGTAATTACATAGGTCTAAAAGTGTTTCGAAAACATCCTTTTTTTGTATTATATAATTTAAACTCTTTCCTGATTTGATGTAGTTTTCATCTTTAGTAATAATTTCGTAATCTCTATTTTGTCCGACTTTTACTAAATTTTTATTGAATTTTTCTGTAACAAACAATCCATTGATTACATTGACTGTATGATTCAAAATTGAATCGTCCAAAACCGTTTGATTCTCTGAAAAGTATCTGTTTTTGTAATCTTCTATATTTATAGATTTTTCTTGTAAAATCGTTTTTAATAAATGGATATCAACGTAACGAATAGGATTAAGAACTTCATTACTTAGAAATTTAATTAAGTCCAATTCTTCTTTTGAAATGCTTTCAATATTTTCTTTTTGTGAAAGTAAAAAGCAATAATAAGAGTCATAATTTTGGATATATTGATATGGGTCTCTTTCACCGTGATTAATAAAATCAATCATGGTTGGGATACGTCCAATTTTACCCTTTAATAGTTTGTATTCCTCGACTAATTTCCTTTTTTCTTGAAGCTTACCCGTGTCTATAGAATGAAAAATCTTCTCTTTAATTATTCGACTGAAATGAATAGTTGAAGCTCCAATAATCGCTTTTTCAGGTCTGTTGACTAATTTTCGTAAGTTCTCTTTAGAATAAGTTTTATCACCAAACAATGCGATTGGTACTAGGAAATTATTTTGATAATTTCCAATGAAATCAATTACAGTTAAATAGGATTTTCCTTCACGTTTGCGAAGTCCACGACCAAGTTGCTGAACAAAAATAATTGCAGATTGTGTTGGTCTTAACATCACGACTTGATTCAGGCGTGGAATGTCAATTCCCTCATTAAAAATATCGACAGAAAAGATATAATCTAATTTTATTTCAAGATCATCCGTTTCAAGTAAGTCAATCGCTCTCGAACGCTCATCGTCTAAAGAATTTCCAGATAAAGCTATTGTTTTATATCCTCGTTGATTGAATTCATTGGAAAGAAATGCGCTTTCTTCATTTTTACTGCAGAACACTAATCCTCTGGTAATACCGTCATCCGTTCCAAATTTTCTTAGATTTTCTAGAATATGACTAACCCTGTCTGTGCGGTTTAAATCTTGAATAGATGTGTTTTCATCCACAAGTTGACCATTCACTTCAATATCAGTAATTCCAAAATAATGAAAGGGGACTAACATTTCTTGCGCTAAAGCGTCATGCAATCGAATTTCATAAGCGATATTGTAATCAAAAAGTTGAAAAACATCTAAGCCATCAGTTCTCTCAGGAGTAGCTGTCATTCCCAATAAAAATTTAGGAGTGAAATGATTTAATATTTTTTGATAACTAGACGCACTTGCTCGGTGAGTTTCATCGATTATGATATAGTCAAAATGTGATTTTTCAAATGCATGTAAGTGTTCATCCCTGCTAAAAGTTTGAATTGTCGAAAAGATGAAATCAACATTTGTATTGTTATTGCCAGATGTGAATAAGCTCATTTTGACAGTCTCATCTATAATTGATTGAAATGTCTCCATTGCTTTTTGAGCAATGTTTTTTCGATGAACTAAAAACAATAATTTTTTTGGTTTGAATTTTAGAACATCAAATGCAGATAAGTAGGTTTTACCTGTTCCGGTTGCTGAAACTAATAAAGCTTTATTTTTTCCTAAATTTCTTAAATGAACAAGATTGTTTAATGCTTCTTGTTGCATTTTATTGGGTGAAATTGTGTTAGATATTGTGTTTTTTAATAATTCTTTTCTTAATCCATTTCTAAGTCTTTTTTCAGAATTATGGATAAATGAATATTTTACAAGATAATCTTCATCAACTGGAAAAGCGGAAGTAAATACCTTATCAAATTCAGTTAAAGTGTTTTTAAAAAGTTCACTGTCTTTATGGGCTGTAACTTTTAAATTCCATTCTTTATTTTTGGTTAATGCACCTTGTGTTAAGTTGCTGCTCCCAATGATTATAGAATAATAGGATGAGTGTGTGAAAAGAAATCCTTTGGAATGAAAGTCGGAATCACGAGCAATTTTTAACTCAACATTTTTTAATTTCAGAAGTTTTCGAAGTGCTTCAGGTTCTGTAAAATTCAAATATTCAGAGACTAATATTTTTCCTTTTACACCTTTTTCTTCTAAGTCAATCAAAGTACCCATGATAGATGCAACACCACCAGAAGTAATGAAAGCAACTGATAGAAAAAAAGATTCACAAACTCTTAATTCCTCTAATATTGTACTTAAAACTTTTTCGTTTGTAATGGGGTCATTGGTAAGAATACTTGGTCTATAATCATTGAGTGATGAATTTGTTTCATCTACAAAACCAGTAATTACAGCTTGTTGTATTGCTAACTTAATTGCCTCCATTTCTATTTTAATTATTCATTAAATAATCAACTATCGGAACATCTGCACCTGCCCAATCAAGTGAAGGTAATTCTAATTTGCTCAGCCATTTATGGTCAACATGTTCATTCAATGTTAATGTTCTATTTACTGAACTACACAAATAGGTATGCATGGAAATTTTGAAGTCTGGATATGTATGTTCGACAGTAATAATATGTTTTTGAATTTGAATTTCAAGGTTTAATTCTTCCTGAATTTCTCTTGTTAAAGCTTCTTCATTTGTTTCGTTTGGCTCTACTTTTCCTCCGGGAAATTCATATTTATAAGAAATATAGTCGTATTTGTTAGCGTTTCGTTGAACACATAAATACTGGTTTTCATTTTCAATTACAGCAGCTACAACTTCAATATGTTTCATGTTATGGTGTATTTAGAATACGTTGTTGTAAAGATACTATACTTTTATAACTAAGAATTCATAAATTGGAAGCCATTATTTGAAGCCAACGTAATTAATGGTTCAATACATTCACGATATTTTTGCTCGTTTATTTCTAGGCTAGAAAACACAGAGAGATAATCTTCCAAAAATTTATTTTTTTCGTTTCTCTCTTTTATTATTTGGATGGCTTTCATTTGTGTTTGATAAAATTTATCAAAGTACAAATCTAATTTTGGAAGTTTGTCTCCCTTTTTTCTGTTAAATGTTGGATGAGCCGGAATAAGGTTCCACATTAAGTCATGCGCAAGAAATTGAAAAGGAATAAAATGTTCAACATCATAATTTCCTATCAAAAGTTCATTATTCGTATATATACACTCGATACCTTGTTCTTTTGAAATTACAATATCCCAAAATTCTTTTTTATGTTTATTTAAACTTGATCGTTTATCTGGTCGTATTAGTTTACTCGATATATCGGGTACATTAGGATTTTTAGCTTGAACAAAACGGGTGAGGTGCCAGTAACAAAATGATTTTAACAAACCTAAATTTTCAAAGAAATAATTAAACCATGCTGGCTGAATCAGAATGAAATCTTTATATAGTGCATAGGGAGGCAAACCATAGTTTTCTTGCGACATATGATAAATATCATTTTGTTTGCCAGAGCCCAACCATGGTGACAAAAATTTGAAAGGGACGTTTGCATCAAAATGTTTTAATATATCTGCTGTTTCTTTATTTATCGAATAGAACAGTTTTTCAAAAATGACCTCAGATTTACTGTCAATATCCAAATTTTCAATTTCTTTTAATCGAATAATTGCTTCTTGTAATTTATCTTGAACACCCAAAGAAATATGGAAATAATTGACAGTATACCAACACTGAGAAATCATTCTACAAAACAATTCTTTTTTAGTGATTTGCGTTTTTTGATTTGAAACAGATTCAAGTATTGCTAAAAACCAGTAAAATTTATACGATGTACTTGTATTATTAAAACAGGAGGAAAGTTTTTTAACGGAAATATTTAAATCTTCTGGGAGGTTTATCATATGATGATGAGTTTTATCCAATAAAAAACCCAACAATACTAAGTATTATTGGGTTTCCTTTGTGACCCCGTAAGGATTCTAACCTTAAACCTCTACAGCCGTAATGTAGTGCTCTATACAGTTGAGCTACGGAGCCTTTTGTGAGTACAAAGTTAAATATAAAATTTAAATCTGCAACAAAAAAAGTAAATTTATTCTATTTCAGCGCTTATTCCTCTGTCTAATAGTGCAGTACAAAGTAAAGAGAGTGTTTCGTAATCCCCACGTTTTACGCTGCATTTTCCTTTGTAATGGATTAACCAAGTACATTGCTCAGCTTGCTCTACTTCGTGTTTACACACTTTGATTAATGATTCAATAACGTGGTCAAACGTGTTTACATCGTCATTATACACGATTAAATCTTGTTGATCAACGAGTTGCTCTAATAATGCGTGTTCTGGTGCTACTAATGTTTCAGTCATTGTATTCAATTTTGATAGTAAAGGTAGGGACATGAATATAGATATACAAATTTATTTTCACCTACATTGGATTAAATTGCTCGTTTACAAATCAAGTTAAATTCCTTAATTTTGAGCATCAAATAATAAAGTATGATTTCAATTGATGCAATAGGTGTAGAATTTAGTGGTAAAACGTTGTTTAGTGATGTTTCATTCGTTATCAATGAGAATGATAAAATTGCCTTAATGGGTAAAAATGGAGCAGGGAAATCAACTTTATTGAAAATTTTGGCGGGAATTAACAAGCCAACTACTGGTAAAATTTCAGCACCTAAAGAATTTAGAATCGCTTATTTACCACAGCATTTATTGACGAATGATGATTCATCAGTTTTTGAAGAAACAAGCAAAGCTTTCGCGGCAATTTTTGCGATGAAAGATGAAATAGAAGAATTGAATCAAGAGCTAACCACTCGTACAGATTATGAATCAGATGATTATATGAAAATCATAGAACGTGTATCTGAATTAAGTGAGCAATATTATTCAATTGAAGAAATAAATTTTGAAGCAGAAGTAGAAAAAGTATTACAAGGTATAGGTTTCTTACGTAGTGATTTTAATAGACCTACATCTGAATTTAGTGGTGGTTGGAGAATGCGAATTGAATTAGCTAAAATATTATTGCAAAAGCCTGATTTAATCCTTTTAGATGAACCAACTAATCACATGGATATTGAATCTATTCAATGGCTCGAAGATTTTTTAATAAACAGTGCAAAAGCTGTAGTGGTTATCTCACATGATAAAGCATTTGTTAACAACATTACGACTAGAACCATTGAGGTAACGATGGGTAGGATTTATGATTACAGAGTAAACTACTCAATGTACTTAGAATTACGCAAAGAAAGAAGAGAACAACAACAAAAGCAATTTGAAGAGCAACAGAAATTTATCGCTGAACAAACAGAATTTATTGAACGTTTCAAAGGAACCTATTCAAAAACGTTGCAGGTTCAATCCCGTGTGAAAATGCTAGAGAAGTTGGAGATAATCGAAGTGGATGAAGTGGATACATCGGCTTTAAAATTAAAGTTTCCTCCTGCTCCAAGATCAGGAAATTATCCAGTATCAGTTAAAGAATTATCTAAGTCATATGGAGACCATGTCGTTTTTAAAGATGCTTCACTTACAATCGAAAGAGGTCAAAAAGTAGCTTTTGTAGGTCGAAATGGAGAAGGAAAATCAACTATGATTAAAGCAATAATGGGGGAAATTGATTTTCAAGGTTCTTTGGAATTAGGTCACAATGTCCAAATTGGTTACTTTGCTCAAAATCAAGCTTCTTTATTAGACGAGACACTTTCTGTTTATGATACAATTGATCAAGCTGCGGAAGGAGATTCACGTTTAAAAATACGTGATATTTTGGGAGCATTTATGTTTGGTGGTGATAATAGTACTAAGAAAGTAAAAGTCCTTTCTGGAGGTGAAAAAACACGTTTGGCAATGATTAAATTATTACTTCAACCAGTTAATTTATTAATTCTAGATGAGCCTACTAACCATTTGGATATGAAGACAAAAGATATCATTAAAGATGCTCTTAAAGATTTTGACGGAACATTAATTTTAGTATCTCACGATAGGGATTTTTTAGATGGATTAGCTGAAAAAGTATTTGAGTTTGGTAATCAACGTGTAAAGGAACATTTCGAGGATATTAATGGCTTTTTAGCGATGAAAAGAATGGAAAACCTTAAAGAGATTGAGAGAAAATAAATTATGTTATCAATAGGTCTTTATATAAAAAATTGAAATGAATCAAACTGAATCAATTTAGTTTGAAAATACTATCTTTAAACAATGAAAATTTCAGCATCCATCTATAGCGATAAAAAACGTCCTTTGAAGGAAGTTATTTTAGACTTAGTGGCGCATCAAGTAGATTTATTACATGTTGATTGTAATGATGATTTGAGCGTTTTTGAAGACATCGCTACTATCCGTACCCTTTGCGATTTACCCATAGACTTACATATAATTACAACGCACCCAAGTAAATATATGGAGCTATTGGTGAAACATCCAGTTGAGTATGTTACTTTTCAATATGAAGACTTACAAGAAGAAATAATTTTCCCTAAAGAAGTTGTTGCTAAGAAAGGGCTTGCTGTAATTACACCTACAGATGTTACTGTTTTTGAAAAATATGCCAATTTTGATTTTATTCTAATTATGGCAACTATCCCTGGTCAAAGTGGTGGTGTTTTTGATACTTATAACTTTTCAAAAATTAGAACTTTTAAAAAGTTGTTCCCATCTAAATCCATTCATGTAGATGGCGGTGTAAATGGAGAGGTTTCCTTCATCTTGAGAAATATGGGGGTAAGCAGTTCTGTATCTGGATCTTATTTATTTAATGAACCAAGTATCGGACAGGCGTTAATGAATTTGACGAAACGCAATTTGGAATCCCATTTTATTTTAAAGGATTTTATGGTTCCGATTGTAGAAAGTCCAGTTGTTTATGAAAAAGACTTGTCTTTCCAGTCGATTTTAAAAACAATAGAGCTAGGCCAACTAGGATTTTGTTTGGTTTTAGGCAATAATCAAGAATTTGTTGGATTGATTTCAAATGCAGATGTGCGTAAGGCATTGCTTCGTTCGTTAGATAATTTGAATAACATAGATGTTACTACTATGATTAACAAGGTAGCGATAGGAATTGAAGAAAACGCTACGGTTAATGATATGTTACAATTAATTAAAAAACAATCTTTTCCAGTTACTTATTTACCTGTTTGGGATAAAAATAAGAATGCTGTTGGAATTGTTACTTTTGTGAACCTAATTAGAGGAGAAATATGATAATTGAATTAAACCATTCGATACAACAAGCAGAGGCAGAACAATTAGCAATTGATACGAAAGCGTTTCATATTGTTTATGAAAATGCTCATTATTTGATTACAGGTTCTGGCGTAAAAGAATTACCTGAAAACGTTAAAGATAAGGCAGTAAATCATTGGGTGTTTGCCAACGACTTGCAGTTGGCTTCAAGTAAGTTTTTACCTAAAAAACGTACAGTTCAATTTGGGAATGTTACGATTGGAGGGGACACAAAAAATACGATAATTATTGGAGGACCTTGTTCAGTAGAAAGTGAAGAACAAATTAGAACTTCCTCAACTTTTATAAGCGGTTTAGGATTGAAAGTGTTACGCGGTGGATGTTACAAACCAAGAACTAGTCCTTATAGTTTTCAAGGATTAGGATTGGAAGGTTTGAAGCTATTGGCTAAAATGCGTGATGAATTTGGTTTAACTGTAATCACAGAAGTACGTGACGCTACTCATATTCAAGAAATTATTGAATATTCTGATGTAATTCAGGTAGGTGCAAAAGCGATGTATGACCAAGGTATTTTACGTGCCTGTGCTAAAACACAGAAGCCTGTTCTTATCAAACGTGGCTTTGGTACAACGTTACAAGAGTTTGTGCAGGCTGCAGAATTCGTTCTTGCAGGTGGTAATCCAAATGTAATTTTATGTGAGCGTGGTATTCGTACTTTCGAAACTGGTACACGTTTTACCTTAGATTTATGTGGTGTTGCTTGGTTGAAACAACATACAAACTTGCCTATTATTTTAGACCCAAGTCATGCTATGGGTTATGCTTATGGTGTGGCAGATTTAGCACGTGCTTGTGTTGCGATGGGAATTGACGGATTGTTAATTGAAACGCATCCAGACCCTTCTGTTGCTAAGTCTGATGCTTCACAACAATTAAATCACGCTGAATTTGAAACATTAATTCAATCCTTGAGACCAGTTGCCTCAAGTGTTGGCTATTCAATTGTATAATGGTTTTTTTAGAACAAAATATCCGTGGCCTTTGTGCTAAATTTGGGTTGGATTTTGAATCTTTCTTATCCGATTTTCAAGTTGATAGTGTGACTGAAATTCCTTTAGTGGAGTTAGAGGCAATCACAGAAGAATATGAAATTGATCTACATGCATTGTTATTTAAACCAATGTATAAAAGCGAACATATAACAGAAAAAGTAAACAAGATTAAATTGTTGATCTTAGATGTTGATGGTGTAATGACTGATGGTGGAATGATTTTCTCTGAAAATGGAGATCAACAAAAAAAGTTCAACACCAAAGATGGAATGGGAATCATTGAAACGCTTAAACTAGGTGCTATTGAAATCGGTATCATTTCTTCTGGTTTTACAGGTGGTTTGGTTCATAAACGTGCTGAAATGTTAGGGATAAAACGTTGTTATGTAGGAAGAGATTCGAAATTGGCAGTGTTGGAATCATGGATTGAAGATTTGGGAATAACATTAGATCAGGTAGCAATTATAGGAGATGATGTAAATGACTTGAGTATCATGCGAAAAGTAGGTTTTAGTGCATGTCCTGCCGATGCTGTTGAGATAGTAAAAAAACAAGTTGATGTAATTTTGTCATTGAAAGGCGGTCAAGGTTGTATAAGAGAATTTATGGATAATTATTTATTACCTGTTCCACTTGGAACGATATAAAAAGCAATATGGAAACATTTAAGATTGGGATTATTAGAGAAGGGAAGGTACCACCAGATTTTCGTGTACCTCTTACACCAACTCAGTGTGCAACAATTAAAGAAAAGTATCCAAATGTGGATATCGTTGTTCAACCAAGTTCTATTCGTTGTTTTTCGGATAGTGAGTACATTGCTAATGGCATTCAAGTGCAAGAAGATTTGTCTGATTGTGACTTAATTATGGGAGTAAAAGAGGTTCCTGTTGACGCCTTAATTCCGAATAAAAAGTTTATGTTTTTCTCGCATACGATTAAAAAACAATCGTATAACAAAAAATTACTTCAACAAATATTGGATAAAAAGATTCAATTAATTGATTATGAGGTATTAAAAAACAAGGTAGGGAAAAGATTAATCGGATTTGGTCGTTATGCTGGTATTGTAGGTTGTTACAATGGTTTCAGAGCTTTTGGTTTGAAAAACAATTTATATACAATCAAAAAGGCATCTGAATGTCACGACAGAAAAGAATTAGAGGAAGAATTGAAAAAAGTTGTTCTTCCTGCAAATACTAAGGTTGTTGCAACAGGATTTGGTCGTGTTGGATTTGGTGCAAGAGAAATTTTGCATTTATTACCGATTATGGAAGTTGCACCTGACGAGTTTGAGAACGATTTCAATCAAGCAGTTTTTACACATTTAGAAGTAGGTGATTATTTTGCACGTAAAGACCGTCAAGAATTTGATAAAAAAGATTTCTACACAAATCCGGAAGCTTATAAATCTGTTTTTCCTCGTTTTGCAGCTAAAGCTGATATGTATATTGCTTGTCATTTTTGGTCTAATAAATCTCCTAATATTTTAACGCAAGAAGATTTACAGAATGGAAATCATCGATTGAAAGTCGTAGCTGATATTTCTTGTGATATCGCTGGACCAATCGCAACAACTGTTAGACCTAGTACAATATTGGATCCTATTTACGGATACAATTCTTCTACAGGTGAAGAGAGTGATTTTATGAATGAGAATAATATTGCTGTTATGGCGGTAGATAATTTACCTTGCGAATTACCTAAAGACGCTTCTGAAGATTTTGGTAATGATTTCATTCAATTTATTTTGCCAAACTTCTTCAATGGAGATCCTGATCGAATTCTTGAACGAGGAAGTGAAACAAATTTAGATGGTGAATTAACCCCTGGATTTACTTACTTGAAAGAATACGTGAATAGTTAAAAAGATTAAAGACAAAAAGAAAAAAGATCGCTTCGCTTAAAGAAGTTTGTCTTTTGTCTTTTGTCTAAAAGTCTAATGTCTTAAAAATGGAAAAAGGAAATAAGAAAATAATAAAAGGTTGGGTGTTTTACGATTGGGCAAATTCTGTGTACAATCTGGTAATCTCTTCAGCGATATTTCCTATTTTTTATGATACGGTTACTACCAAAAGCTATTTAGCTCGTGTTGGTCGTGATGCTTTAAAAGAAGGGGAGAGCGCTACTGTTATCTTCTTTGGACAAGAATTATCTAATTCGGTTTTGTTATCCTTTGTTTTATCTGCTTCGTTTTTGGTTGTATCATTTTTATCGCCAATGTTATCTGGAATAGCTGATTATACGGGAAGTAAAAAGAAATTTTTACGTTTTTTCTGTTACTTAGGTTCATTTTCTTGTATTTCTTTGTTCTGGTTTAGTCCTGAGAGAATTGAACTCGGTATGTTATCCTTGTTTTTTGCGAGTATAGGATTCTGGAATAGTTTGGTTTTTTATAATGCTTTTTTACCTGAAATAGCTGAACCTGAAGATCACGATAAAGTCTCAGCTAGAGGATTTACGATGGGGTATTTTGGTTCTATGATTTTATTAATACTTTGTTTAGTTTGGATTCAGGTATTTAAGATGCCTGCTGCTTGGTGTTTTATTTTTGTAGGAATCTGGTGGATAGGATTTAGTCAAATTACATATAGAGTATTGCCCAATAATGTATATGGTAGAAAACCTAAGAGAGGATTATGGAGAGGGTTTAGAGAGTTGTTGTTTGTATTTAAAGAATTCAAACAAACACACCGCTTGAAACGTTATTTAGTAGCTTTTTTCTTTTTTAACACAGGTGTACAAACGGTGATGTTAATGGCAACAATATTCGCTACCAAGGAAATAGATTGGCCTGAAGGAAGTGGAAGTTCTGGATTGATCATTGCTATTCTTTTAATACAAATTTTGGGTGCTTTGGGTGCTTTCGTTATGTCGCGTTTATCAGGTAAGATTGGAAATATCTACACATTGATTATTAGCATCACCATTTGGATAGGAATCTGTGCTGCTGCTTATGTGATAACAACACCTGTTCAGTTTTATATCTTGGCCTCTTGTGTTGGTTTAGTGATGGGGGGAGTTCAAGCCATTGCGCGTTCGACCTACTCGAAGTATTTACCTGAAACTCGTGATCATGCAAGTTATTTTTCTTTTTATGATGCAACGGAAAAAATTGGAATCGTACTAGGAACATTTTTCTTTGGAATTATTGAGCATTTGACGCATTCCTTGCGCTTTTCCGTGTTGTCGGTTGCAGCGTTTTTCTGTATTGGTTTTGTGCTATTATTATTCGTTCCTAAAAAAGAAAAGGGATTAAGTAAAGGATATGGAGTAGAATAAATCACTTTTATTGTTGATTTTTTACGTAATTTATCTTATATTTAGAAAACTTCAATAGGGGGAGCTATGTTAGTTAAAAGGTATATACTTATTGTTTTTCTTCTTATATCTGCATTTATAGCAAATGCTCAAAGAGATAAAGTATATACAAATCTGAAAGATGCTCTTAAACATCCAACTGAGGTATATAAATTAGATTTAAGTTATACTCGGCTAAAGAAAATTCCTGATGATATTGCAGTTTTGGTAAACCTAGAGGAACTCAATATTGCTCAAAACAGGTTGAGTGCACTTCCTGAAATCATAGGTCGTTTAACCAAACTAACCTATCTTCATGCATCAAATAATAATATCTCAAAGCTTCCTGATGCATTAGGGAATTTACAGAAATTGAAGGTGTTAAATCTTAGTCATAATTCAATATCTAATCTTCCATTATCGATTTGTAATTTAAAGAATCTTAGAGAATTAGATTTATCAATTAATCGTGTTAGTCGTTTGCCTGATAATATTGGATTGTTAACTAATTTATACTGGCTAGAATTAGCGAATAATAAATTGAATGCTCTTCCAGAGTCAATTGGTAGTTTACCAAAATTGGAAGGATTGGTATTAAATATTAATAAGTTTGCAGTTTTTCCTAAAGCTATTCATACCATTAAGACGTTAAAAACCTTAAATCTAGCTCGCAATAAAATAATTGTTTTTCCTTCTGAATTAGGGGAGTTACAAGAATTGACAAGATTAGACATTCAAGAAAATGGAATTAAAGAATTAACTCCAAAAATTGGAAATCTTACAAAGCTAAATTATTTAAATTTAAGCTATAATCCATTAATAAAATTAGATGATGCACTGATCAATTTAAGAGAATTAAAGGAGTTAGAATTGACTTTTCTTGAATTACCTGTTTTTCCTGAAATAATTACTCGATTAAATGCACTTGAAATTCTGAACTTAGGATATAATAAAATCATTATCATTCCTGATAATATTTCATCCTTAACTAATCTTAGAGAATTGTATATTAATGAAAATTTATTAGTTAATATTCCTTACAATATATTAGATATGAGTAGTTTGGTTAAGATTGATTTGCAAGGAAATAAATTAAGAATGTTGCCAGATAAAATAGTAAACCTTCCGACATTAGAGTATTTAAATGTAGAAGATAATAAGAATTTAAAACTATCTAGTGAGCTGAAACGTTTTATTAAAAAACGTAGAGACGAAGTGTATTAATTTATTTCTAAAACTTCAATATCAAAGAATAATACTGAATTTGCAGGAACTGAACCATTTGAATTTTTACCATACGCTAAATGAGAGGGTATGAAAAGTTGTCCTTTACCTCCAACTTTAAAATAGGTAAGCCCCTCTTTCCAGCCTGTTATAACTGTATTTAATGATATTGTTGCTCCTACATTGTTTTGATCAAAAATAGTACTATCAGGAAGGTATCCCTTATATTTTACAAATAAAGAATTGTTTGAAGAGACTTGTTTACCCGAACCTTCTTTAGTAATTGTATAGTATAACCCAGACGCGGTTTTTGTTGCTTTTATGTTGTTTTTTGTTAAATAATTTATAATTATCTGATCATCAATATTGTTTTGATTGTCGCTTGTTTTTTTACATGAACTTAGAAAAATACACAACCCAACAATGAAAAGAAAAGGAAAAGAAAAAAAAGGTTTAACAAACATATTGAATTTTATTACAGGTAAAAAAAGCACTTATTATTACACCATCAAAATTATCAAAATATTGCTATTGATTAACATTTAATCGTTTAAAAGTATTGAATTTAGGCGTTTTACTTCAGCTATCTCGATGTAATTTTGTTTGTTAGCATAATTTATTCAATAGAATGGCTGAAAATCAGTATACAGAAGATAATATTCGATCGTTAGATTGGAAAGAGCACATTCGATTACGTCCTGGGATGTATATCGGTAAACTCGGAGATGGCGCTGCTGCGGATGATGGTATTTATATATTGGTAAAAGAGGTTGTCGATAACTGTATCGATGAGTTCGTAATGGGGAATGGGAAGCGCATCGATATTAAGGTAAAAGATGGTAAAGTTTCTGTCCGTGATTATGGTCGTGGTATTCCGTTAGGTAAAGTTGTAGAAGTTGTTTCTAAAATGAATACCGGTGGTAAATACGATTCTAAAGCGTTTAAGAAATCTGTTGGTTTAAATGGAGTTGGTACAAAAGCAGTAAATGCGTTGAGTTCAACTTTTATGTTATACTCTGTTCGTGATGGGCAGAAAAAAGAAGCAACTTTCGAACGTGGTGAACTAGTAGATGAAAAAGAATTAGTTCCTACTGACGAACAAAACGGAACTTATGTAGAGTTTTGGCCAGACGATCAAATCTTTAAAAAATACAATTTCAAAGCTCCTTATTTAATTAAGATGTTTTGGAATTATTGCTACTTAAACAGAGGCTTAGCAATTTATTATAATGGAGAAAAATACCAGTCTAAAGATGGATTGAAAGATTTATTAGAGGACAATATGGATGGTGATCCTTTATATCCAATTATACACTTGGAAGGAGAGGATATCGAAGTTGCGTTTACGCATGGTAAGACCTACGGTGAAGATTATTATTCTTTTGTAAATGGTCAACATACAACACAAGGTGGTACGCATCAAAGTGCTTTTCGTGAGTCTATTGCAAAAGTGATTCGTGATTTTTACAATAAGAATTACGATGCTTCCGATATTCGTCAATCTATCGTTGCAGCGATTGCGGTTAAGGTAGTTGAACCAGTATTCGAATCACAAACAAAAACGAAGTTAGGTTCACAAGAAATTGAACCAGGAGGACAATCCATGCGTTCATTTATCAATGACTTCTTAAAAGATAAATTAGATAATTACTTACACAGAAATCCACAAGTAGCTGAAACGATTGAGAAAAAAATTAAGCAATCGGAACGCGAGCGTAAGGAATTATCTGGTATTCGTAAGTTAGCACGTGAAAGAGCGAAAAAATCGAGTTTACATAACAAGAAATTACGTGATTGTCGTATTCATTTCCCTGATTTAAAAGATGATAGGAGAGAGGAAACGACTTTATTTATCACCGAAGGGGACTCAGCGAGTGGATCGATTACAAAATCACGTGATGTAAATACACAAGCAGTTTTTTCATTACGTGGTAAACCTTTGAATTGTTTCGGTTTGACAAAGAAAGTAGTATACGAAAATGAAGAGTTCAATCTAATTCAAGCAGCGCTTGACATTGAAGAAGATATGGATAATTTGCGTTACAACAAGATTGTTATTGCTACCGATGCCGATGTCGATGGAATGCATATTCGTTTGTTATTATTGACTTTCTTCTTACGTTTCTTCCCAGATTTGGTAAAACGAAATCATGTCTATGTACTACAAACTCCATTATTCAGGGTAAGAAATAAAAAGAAAACCATTTATTGTTATTCAGATGAAGAACGAAGAAATGCAATCAATGAGTTAGGAAAAAATCCAGAGATAACACGATTTAAAGGATTAGGAGAGATTTCTCCTGATGAGTTTAAACATTTTATTGGTGAAGACATTCGTTTAGAGCCTGTTATCTTATCCAAGGAAGCGTCCATTGATGAAATTTTATCTTATTATATGGGGAAAAATACTCCCGAGAGACAAGATTTTATTATTGATAACTTACGTGTAGAGAAGGATTTAGAAGAGGAGATTGCGAAAGATAAATTAGAAGGTAACGACGAAGTCGAAGAAATTGCATCGTAATTATGGCAGAAGACGAAATTGAAGATTTAAATGCAAGCAACGAAGGAG
>CANGHE010000020.1 GCA_947453545.1 Flavobacteriia bacterium | reverse complement strand
TAGTAGAATTACAAACATCAATGGATTGGGTTAAGGGTACCCTAGGATTTTTCTTAGTTGGTATAGCACTTATGATTGCTGTTAAACTTTATAAAAAAGCAAGAAACAAAAAAATATCTCAACTATGAGTTCATATAACACTATTTTAGTGTCTCAGGAAGACGCTACACAATGGATTACCATCAATCGTCCAAATCAATTAAACGCCTTAAATAAGGAAACGATTGAAGAGTTGCATAAAGCGATAAACGAAGCAAATGCAAATGTTGCTGTACGTGTGATTGTATTGACTGGCTCAGGAGAAAAAGCATTCGTTGCAGGAGCGGATATCAAAGAATTTGCAGACTTCACACAAGAGCAAGGTAAAAATTTAGCCAAAGAAGGGCAAGAAAAATTATTTAATTTAATTGAACAAAGCAATAAACCAGTAATTGCTGCCGTTAATGGTTTTGCATTAGGTGGTGGACTTGAATTAGCAATGGCTTCACACATCCGTATTGCGACATCAAATGCACGACTTGGATTACCAGAAGTTTCCCTAGGAGTTATCCCAGGTTATGGAGGAACACAACGACTTGCACAATTAGTAGGAAAAGGCAAAGCAAACGAAATGATTTTCACTGCTGGTATGATTACAGCGAGTGAAGCCTTACAATGGGGATTGGTAAATGATGTTTGTGAACCAGCTGAACTTGCGGAAAAAGTAACAAAATTAGCAGGTAAGATTGCACAAAATTCATCTACTGCAATTGCAAGCGCTATTCGTGCAGTGAATGCATCTTTAACACATGGTGTGAATGGGTTTGAAGTAGAAATAGATGAATTTGGGGCTTGTTTTGGCACACCTGACTTTTATGAAGGAACAACAGCGTTTATTGAAAAGCGTAAACCTAATTTTTAAGAAATAGTGAACCCGTTAAAGAAACTATTAGGACAAACAGCCGTTTATGGTCTATCGAGTATCGTCGGTAGGATGCTAAACTATTTGCTTGTTCCACTATACACCGGAATGTTTGATAACCCTTCCGATTATGGTGTAGTTTCTGAATTACAAGCATATGTTGCTTTTTTAATTGTTGTTCTGACATTCGGAATGGAGACGTCATATTTCAGATTTATCAAAATAAAAGAGGATAAAGACGAAGTATATAAAAATAGTTTTCTAACAGTTATTGTGATCAATTTAGCATTCTTTTTGATTGGGATTTTCTTCAACCAAAATATTGCAAACGCTCTACTCTACCCTAAACACAATGAATATGTTGTATTGCTAATTACAACAGTTTGTATCGATGCTTGCGCGAGTTTACCCCTTGCAAAATTGCGTGCAGAAGAAAAAGCTATGAAATTTGCAGGAATTCAAATTGCTTCTATTCTCGTAAACATTGGATTAAACTTATTCTTTATGTTACTGATGTTCAACAAAGAACATCCAGAACAAGGTGTATTATATATATTTATTGCAGGATTGATTTCGTCCTTAGTTAAACCTGCTTTACTATACAAAGAATTCTTACAAATTCGTTTTCGCTTTTATTGGCCACTCGCTAAGGAAATGTTGACTTATGCCATTCCCCTTGTGTTAGCCGGATTTGCAGGAATTATCAACGAAACATTGGACAGAGCATTACTGAAACGTGTATTATTTAATTCTGGGAAAGATATCAGCTATGCGACAGCACAAGTTGGTATTTACAGTGCTGTATATAAGTTAGCAATGTTAGTTTCCATCTTATTACAAGCATATCGATACGCAGCCGAACCATTTTTCTTTTCACAGGTTCAAAACAAAGATAAAAACAAGATATACAGTCGTTTGATGAATTATTTTGTTGCGACAGTATGTTTGGTTTTCTTGGTTGTATCCCTCAATATTGATCTATTCAAACATTTTATACAAAACGAAAGTTACTGGGTAGGTTTAGGAGTTGTTCCTATTCTCTTATTAGCCAATGTTTTTCTTGGAATTTACTATAATCAAAGTATTTGGTACAAACTTTCTGGACAGACTAAATTTGGCGCATACATCTCTTTTGGTGGAGCATTTTTAACCATTGTAATCAATCTAACGTTCATACCAACTTATGGTTATTGGGCGTGTGCTTGGGCAACATTAATTGTATATGCAGCACAGATGGTTGCATCTTATTTATTAGGTCAAAAATATTATCCTATTAAATACAACTTACGTAAATTCTTCTTTTACTTACTATTAAGTTTGGCGATTTTCTTTATCTGTAAAGGAATAGCCATCGAAAGTCAAACTCTAAAAATAATTGTACACAACGTTTTAATCGTAGGTTTTGTGGGTATTGCATGGGTACTAGAAAAACCTTCCCCAACTATCTCAAAATAAACTTACTCTGCTTTATTACTTCAGTAACACTATATACTGATCTTCTTCTTCGAGAATTTTAAATTCATTCAAATTAGCACTCGCAGGTGGATTCGTTACTTTACCATCTAAATTAAAACTACTTCCGTGTAGATTACAATAAAATCCAGTGTTTGTGGCAATTAATGGATTAGGTTGATGTGTACACTTTAATTCGAAAGCGCGTATATTTTCCTTTTTTACCACAGCAATTGTGTAATCAAATTGTTCGTTTTTTAAAATGACTAAATTAGTTGTTTGATTAAACGCGGACTTAGCAACTTTAATACTTCCATTTACCACGGGTACATCTAAATAATTTAATGGTGCACAGCCTTCAAGCGCTGGAAGAATAGCTGAAATACCTAAAACTCCTGCACACAAAGCACAGGAGTTTTTAATAAATTCTCGTCGTTTTAATGTCATTTTAGAAACTATAAGCGACTCCTAAGTTAAGTACATTTTGTTTATCAAAAATAGGTTTCGCAATTGTTGATGTTGCAGCACCTGTTAACAAACAGTAATAATCTAGTTTAACAGCAACCCCTTTGTGTGGCTGAAAGGTGATACCAGTCACTAAATATTGTCTATTAATTGTTTCGTCTCTCAAGGCATTGGTAGGAAGTTTTAAATTCATATTCATCCCTTCATAACGACCAAATAGAGTTAAATTTTTATCGGTCTTGTGTAAAAAATTATAACCAACCTCACCATAAAAACCTAAAATAGCATTTGCAGTATTATTGTTATAAGCTTGATTTATATCAAAAGCTTTAGGAATCGATACAAAAGCAGCGAGTGCTTTTAACGTAAATCCATGAGTATGGTATTGAATATTAGATTCAATTAATTGAACTGGTGTACTAAATGGTTTGTTTTTTAACAATAATGTGTCTGCTGCTAACTTTGAAATCCCTGAACTTCCACCATAATAACCCGAAATTTGAAAACGAAGATTTTTAAAATAATATAACAAAGCACCATTTACTGCTAATGCATTTGCGTTCGCCTCACGACCTTCAAAACGACCACCTCTAAAACCAGTACCTTTTTCAAAGCCAGCGCTGTTTAATCCATTCATCAAAGCCAAAGAATAATTCAAACCAGGTATGCGATTACTAATCCCATAATACCCTATTCCAATTTCTCTCCAAGTTGCAGGAATGACAAAATTTTCAACAAAAGGTCTATCATTACCATTAAAAGTAGTTGGTAAATGATTTTCATTAATGATTCCAACACGAGGAATGAATAAACCTGTTGTAATGTAATTCGATGCATTGATATCAAACTTCAAAAAAGCTTGCTCCATTGCGAATTCACCTCCGAGTTCACCTCCTGCTATCTTACAATCTTCTAATTCCAACTCAGAAAAAAAAGAAAGTTTTTTAGTAAACTTATGACCAACAAATAGTACAATTCTATCAACATTAGCTGAAGCAGATTTATCCGTTAAATTATTCGAATACCTAACATTTCCATAACCAGATAAAACTGTCACAGCATTTGATCTTATCAATCCTGCACTCAATGAATCTTCACGAGTTAAAATCTGTCCATTAATTTGAGATAAACATCCCAAGGTTAATCCAGCTAAAAGCGTATATATTTTTTTCATCATTATATTTTTTAACAATACAAATTTAGACTCGTTCTAAATAAAAGCCAATACCACAAAAGTGGTATATTAACTCAACATTAAGTTAAGATTCATATTTACAGTTATTTACATGTAAAAATATTTTGAATGATTCTAAATAAGACTATAAAACGACTTGATAAATAAGATCTTTTTACTTAAATTAAAACAAAAAATATATAATGACTACACAAGAATTAGGGATTTATGGTGAGCAATTAGCACGTGATTTTTTAAAAAATAAAGGATTCAACCATCTTGAGTTCAACTACCGATTTGGGAAATTAGAAATCGATATTGTATCCTTATATCAAGATGAAATTGTCGTAACAGAAGTAAAAACACGACAAACTGCAGAAATTGGTGAACCCTGGCGAGCAGTGACAAGGGCTAAGCAAAAACAAATCATCAAGGTGGCTAATGAATATGTAAAAGCCAAACAATTTTCAATGGATACTAGATTTGATATCGTATCAATTGTTCATAATCAATATCATACTAAAATTGAACATATTGAAGATGCTTTTACAACTGTCTAAATAATTTCTTCTTTTATTTCTACAAAAGAAAGTCCATAAAAAAATGAAAAAATACTCATACCAGTTAATGTACCTAAAGTATCTTCCACTAAAAACGAGGTTATAAGGATTGACATGATTACAAATAGAATAAAAGAATTCTTCTTAAATAAATAACGCAAAACATGAATCAATACCCAAAGAAACAGCGACAAACCAATTACACCATATCCAACAACCTGATGGAAAAATTGATTATGACTTCCTAACCTATTTTCCTTCAATAATGGAGAATTCAATGATGAATATGCCTTCGCAAAAGCTTCATCTATATCACCAACTCCAACACCATATATTATATTTCGTTTGATAATATAAATCGCTGCTCTCCAAAATTCAATACGCTGAAGTATCGAATGACCATTTGGATTAGTTTTATCAGACAACTCATACTTCAATGAATAATACCTAGACATTAGACCATTTGAAAGATAGAGTATGGAAGGAACTCCATTTTCTATATTCAGAATATCGTGTTCAGTTAAATTATTAATGCCTTCTGCGTCTTTAGACAAACCTTTGGAAGTGAGATAACGTACTAAAACATCCCTATTTCTAAAACCAGAAATACTTTCACTATCTAACAAAATATTTGATCTTGTTTTCCACGTACTGTCTAACTCCTTTTCGCACAAAAAAGCATATATAGGATAACCATTTTCATATACTCTTCTCGTTGGGTAATGATCATATACATTTCCCAATTTAGTATATTTTGGCAAATGATTTAAATTAATATTAACGCGTTCTGGTTTATTTATAGCGAAAACAAGAATGCTAATTCCAATCATAAGCAATGCTAAAAAGCTTAAGAGAAAAACTTTAAGATTTAAACGTTTTGTTTTAAAAAAAAAATACAGAACTGCACCTAATAAAGCACCAATTAAACATAAAACTCCTGTTAATACCTGAGAAAAATAAGTGTAAAATAATAACCAAGAAATAATTATGACTAAAATGAATTTCAATAGCAATGATACATGCTTACGAAAAAGAAAATAACAACTTAAAAAAATCGCGATGTCTATACACAACGCAAAACGAATATGAGAAATAAATAATGATAAACTTCGTATATCAGCGTTTTCCTGAAGGAAAAAAAAGAAGTAAATCATATTAACAAAAGACATGATAACGACGAGAAAAATAAAGAAATATAATATTTGATTCAACAGTTTTTTAGTTATACTTGGAAAACAAAAAAACAATAAAGGAATTACAAAAAAATTGAATTGAGATAATAGCTCTTTAAATCCTATTGCTAAATTTTCAGACCAAATAAGACTGAAAAAACTAAAACCAATTAGACATAAAAACGGATACAAATCCTTACGCTTGTATGCAATGAAAAAATTCTTATAATCTTTAAATGAAAATAATACAACAATAAAATAGACAGTCGTAATTGATATAATTGCTTTACTTGTAATCAAGCCTATAATAAAAAATAAACATCCTAACCACAACATTTTCATGTGGTATTGAAAATTATTTTTGAATAAATACATGCAATAAATATTAGTAAAAGCAAACTTTAAAATAGTAAACGCTTACTTCTTTAAAATAGTATTATATTCTTTTGAATTTAATAATAATTGTTTTGCCTTATCTACAAAATCATCCCCTTTAAAAGCATGAATCGCTCTACCTTTTTGATAATAATAGCGGGAAACTATCTCATTTTCTAAGATACTTTTAACTTCATCCTTAAACTTTTCTAAATCACGCTCTTTAGATGGAGTTACCTTTTTAAATAATGCTTCGTATTCAGTTTTAGAATCGTCAAAATATCCTTCTTCTTCAGCGGTCTTACGCATTTTCTTAAGCATTTCTTCACTCGCTGTCGAGTAATCAAATGTATCTTTTAATACAATTTTTTTAAAGTCTGCATACTCTTCGTCAGATAAATGAAAAGTTGCAGCATCTGGAATAGTTGAATGAGAATTTTTATATTGAGTAGCATAATTAAAAATAAAATTTTTACCTACAATCATTGCTGTAAGTCTGCTAAACTCACGTTCTTTAATTTTTACATCAGGTTCTATCCCTCTGCCATCGATAACTTCACGTCCGTTTACCGTTTTAAACTTACGAATTAATGAATCTGGAATAACCTTAGGTTTTTCATCATCCTCTTTTTCATAATATTCTAACTTTTGAACACAACGACCAGAAGGTGTGTAATATTTAGCAATAGTAAGTTTAATCTTTGAACCATATTTTAAATCAAAAGTTCGTTGAACTAAACCTTTACCATAAGATGTTTGACCAATAACAACTGCTCTGTCTAAATCTTGTAAACTACCTGAAACAATTTCACTGGCAGAAGCAGAACCTTCATCAATCAATACAACAACTGGTATGGATAAGTCCAAAGGCTCATCCGAAGTTTTATAAACACGATTTTCGTCTTTAATTCTTCCTTTAGTAGTAACTACCAATTGATCTTTAGGAACAAAGAAATTTACAATTTTTACCGCCTCAATTAATAATCCACCTCCATTTCCACGTAAATCAAAAACTAACTCTTTCATTCCTTTTTCTTTCAACTCTAAAAATGCCTTTTTAACTTCTTCTGAGGCTGTTTGAGTAAAGCTATTTAATTTAATATAGCCGATATTGTTAGACAAAATACCAGCATAAGGAACGTCTGGAATTTTAATCTCATCTCTTGTAATTGGAATAGTTAATTCTTCCTTTTCATTTCTAAGTACTTTTACATGTATAGTTGTTCCTTTAGGACCTTTTAATGCCGAAGAAACGTCCTCTGAAGGTTTCTTAACCATATCTTTCCCGTCAATAGCCAAAATTTTATCTCCGGCACGTAACCCTGATTTTTGCGCTGGATTTCCTTCATAGGGCTCAGAAATGTATATATAATCTCCCATTTTACGTATTAACGAACCAATTCCACCGTATTGTCCGGTTGTCATCAATCGGTAATCTTCCATATTCGCTTCATGGTAATACACAGTATAAGGGTCCAAATCCTTCAACATTGCATCAATAGCAATTTTAGAAAGCTTTCCTGGTTTCGGTTCGTCTACATAATGAAGTTCTAAATTTTGATAAATTAAATCCATCAATTCCAAACCTTTAACTAACTCAAAATTATTTGATTGAGCAGTTATATGTAAAGAGGAAAAAATGAATGTGATTAAAAAAATTAATCTTTTAATGAATATCGAGTTTTGCATAGTTAATTTGTTTTTAATTCTTCTGTTAATAGAACTATTAACTTTTGAAAAAGTTGTTCTGTTTTTTTTAAGAGTACTTCGTAAGCCATCTCTTCTTTATTTGTATAGACTAAAAAAAGGGCAACCTGAATTTTACGTTCTTTCAAAAAATCTTCTAAAATTAATTTATTCTTTCGAACAGTCTCTCTAGTCAACCTTTTGATACGATTCCGATCATGCGCTTTTCTAAAAATACGTTTAGGAGCAGCAAAAACAAGTTGAAATGGTTTATCAGATGGAACAGTAGTTATTTTATAATTAAGAACATAAGGAAATTGTTTTACAACTTTCTTATCATCAAATATTTCTTTGATAACTTTTTGGCTGCATAATTTGTAATCTTTCCCCAATGTTTGGTCCATAAAAACAAAAATAATAAAAAGTTAGCCTATACAATATTTTATTATTTCCTAAAGAAGAATTGAAGCTGGTTAATTTACTCCCTTTTTTTATTTGGTATCAAAATAAACCTCCCGATTCATTATATTTGCATAGTAAAATTTTGAATCATGTCTGATAATTCACGTATATCTACTACAAAAGCACCGAAACCTGTTGGTTTATACCCACATGCACGCCGCGTTGGAAATTTATTATTTTTATCTGGAGTTGGTCCTCGTACTGCGGGATCTGATGCTACTGATTCAGAAGTACCAGGTTTGAAATTAGATAAGAATGGTAATTTCATTGAATTTGACTTTGAAGCACAATGCAGAAGTGTTTTTGATAATGTTCGTATTATTCTTGAAGAATCTGGTTCAAGCTGGGAAAATTTAGTGGATGTAACCGTATTTTTGGTAAACATGAAACGTGATTTTCATACATACAATAAACTATATGCAGAATATTTCAAGGATAATTTACCTTGTCGTACTACTTGCGAAATCAATTCATTACCAACTCCTATTGCAATAGAGTTGAAATGTATTGCTACTATCGATTAATTTAATTATTACTTATGTTAGGATTTGTTATTCGCTGTATTCTGTCAGCATTTTCATTGTTTTTATTAGTTTATTCATTCACTACAGGTCATTGGGGATGGGGAATTGTTATGATTTTTGTTACTGCTTTGGTAGTACTTACATTTTTCCGCAATCAATATATGATATTAGCATTGAATCAAATGCGTGTTGGTAATCATGAAAAAGCACATGATTATTTAAAGAAAATATCTCGTCCTGATTTACTTCCAAAAAAGCAACATGCTTATGTATTGTATTTGAAAGCAATGTTAGGAACACAAGAATTGGGTTTTGCAAAAAGTGAACAAATGTTGCGTTCAGCTATTCAAATGGGTTTAAGAACGAAACAAGACAATGCTGTTGCAAGATTACACTTATCCGGTATTTGTGCTCAAACAGGAAGAAAGTCAGAAGCTTTAACTTTACTAGGTGAAGCTAAGAAAATGGATGAAAACGGAATTTTAAAAGAACAAATCACGATGATGAAATCACAGTTAACTTCTGCTATTCCATCTAAAAATCAAATGCGTATGGCTCAAATGACGAAAGGACGTCAAAAAATGCCGCGCGCTAAAAAATAATTTGTCAGATTCTAACAAACTCTTTACTACGTCCTGGGAAGGATACGAGTTAATCGATGCTGGAGGAGGAAAAAAATTAGAGAGTTTTGGTGGAATAACAACCATACGCCCTGAATTACAAGCATATTTTAAGTCTGGTATCTCTTTTGAAGAATGGGATAAGCAATCTTCTTGTACATTTACCGAGCAAAGTACTACTAAAGGTACTTGGAAAAAAGATACTGTCTGGAATGATAATGCATGGTATATTACTTTCCACACCTTACGATTTAAGTTAGAATTAACAACTTTTAAACACATTGGAATTTTCCCTGAACAGGCTGAAAATTGGTCGTATATTGAAGATCATTTACACGCAGATGACAATTTTCTCAATCTCTTTGCATATACAGGAATAGCTTCTATCGTAGCACGTAATACAAGGGCAAATGTTACGCATGTTGATTCAGTGAAACATTTAATTCATTGGGCAAAAGAAAATATGAACTTGAATGCATTGGATGATATTCGTTGGATACAAGAAGACGCATTAGTTTTTGCAGAGAAGGAAGTAAAACGAGGAAAAAAATACAATATGATTTTGATGGATCCACCTGCTTTTGGATTTGGAGCAAAAGGAGAAAAATGGATATTGGAACAAAAATTACCAGCACTACTACAAGCAGCCTATGATTTATTAAGTCCTAATGGAACACTTATTTTAAATACATATTCGCCTAAATTAGACCTAGCGATGTTAATTAATTCAACTGCTAAGGTATTTGAACGAAAACATATAATAGGAAAAGAATTGTGGGCAAAAACAACAACAGGTAAGAATCTTTTCTATGGAAATTTGATTCGGGTGAAGAAGGGAATAAAAAAACTAAATTAATTAAGATGCATAATTAAGTTTATCCTGTCCTAATTTTAAATAAATATTTTATTCATTTTATATCTAATATTTAAAAACACGCTAACTAATGTAGTTGATTGATTATAAAAATCTTAAATATAACTTCATAAATTTGTTGTCAATTTATTTACTAAAAATAGCATAATATTTAATAAGGTTTAAGCTTTAATAAATGTCTTTTTTCTACTATCAACTTCGATAAAATACATACCTTTTTTTAATTGAGAGATATCTATTTCTGTATTTTTTTCATACAACATATGGTTTAATACTTCCATTCCAATCATATTTTTAATTACAATTGTTTTGGCAACTTCAAAATTTTCAACTTGTATTTTTAATATATTTTCCGCTGGATTAGGATATATTTTAATCGATTCCTCCTCTAATTTTAATAGTGAACTTGTTAATCCCTTACCATTTTTATCTACAATGTTACTCGTTATATATCCGGTGGATCTATATATTGGACAATAAGTAGAAGAAGCTATTCTAATTTGATAATATCCAATAGAAGGTGGATTTACATCTATGTATTGAAATGAATTATTAGATACTTGACCTAGCTTTGAATAATTTACACCATCAAAACTTCTCCAAATTTCAAAATTATTATACAACATTCCTTCATAAGCATTCCAGGCAAGATTTACTGTGTTATTTATACCTAAACTACTACTAAGTAAAATGGTAGTATGATTGGTGCTTAATTCGCTTTCGAATCCACATGAATCAATCATACTTATTTTATAACTAGAGGAAAATTGATAAGGACTACTATTTGAATCAATAAATGTGTTTTCACTAGAATATGGTTGGTCATAAATTTTTTCATATAAACTAGTCAAATTACTTTGTTTATAAATCCGATAATGTTTTATCCTAGAATCAGATATGTCTTTATTCCAAACAATTTCATTTTTATTTGTATTAGAATTAAAAGTAACCTTACAAATTGAAACTTTGTAATCACTAGGATGATTATATTTATTATTCACAACTATTTTTAATGTGGTATCACATCCATAAGTACCTTTTAATACTAAATTATATATATCAGTTCCATAATGACTATTTATCGTTGGATTTAATATTACTTTAGACGAAAGAGAATTTACTGAAAAATTATTACTAGAAGTCCAATAAATTTGTGGAAACTGAATAGAATCATTGTTTATTATAGGTTTTAAAATAAAAGGTTTTGCACAATTTGGAACCTCAAAAGTGTCAATGAATTTTAATTTATTTTTAAACACACTAAAATTAAAATTTTGTGACCTGTAAGTTTTGTAATTAGCTGAATAATATTCTAGTGTGTAACTATCAGAATAATTGATTAATAATGTGTCTGTTTTTTTGAGTGATTTAGGACCATTTATTTTTGATCTCCATATAATTGAATCACCAAAAATTTCTTTGTCAAAATCATCAAAGACGAGATAAACACTTTTGTTTTGACAAATAGTTGTATTTTCAGAACCAGAATAGTGATAATTACCTGAGTCATTACTTAATGCTTTAGAAGTAAATATTTTTACCGAAACCCAATATCCTCTTGTGGGTTGAGCGCTAAAATTAAATACTAAAAAATATACAAAAAAGGTAGTTAAAAATAGAGCTTTCATAGTTGAATTTAAAAGTTGAATTTAATACTTAAATCATTCAAATTTAAAACATATAATTGTAATAAAATAACATACAAAAAATCATTTAATATTTCCTGTCTTTGGAATGGAAATAAAATCAAAATGTGATTTTACCTTACAAAGTATCGATAAATTGAACTTCCTAATACCATTCCCCATACATACAACCATTCAGGAAATACAATCCATATAGATATCCCTAATAATAAAGTTATTACTCCCACAATAAGTAAAAATAATTTGATATGCTCGTGCCATAAAGAATCAATTTTGACAGTTTCATAAGCCTTAGGATCTAAAAAAGAAACTTTATATTGCATATAACCACCTGCAATTAATAATGGTAATAGTAAAATACTTTGAGGAAGTCCCAAGTCTTTCATCATTAAAAAACGTATTATTTCTTTCCCTAAATTTAATTTAGGACTTATATTCTGTATAAGAAAATAAACCAAATAAAAAGTCAATAAATAACCAAAGATAATGAGTAGAATATGTTTCCAAGGGTAGTAATTACTCTGTTTATAGGTATTTATACATCTTGTTTTTATAAATGTAAAAACAGTCGATATACCTACATCTAGAATGTAAAAAAATAAAATAAACAACATATTCCATTCCCAAAAATAATAACCAAGTAAAGGTATGGCTAAATCACCAAATAGTTGAATTATTTTAGATTGTGGATTCATCTTAGTTTATTTGCTTCAATACGTGATAGCTCAAAATCTGGATTGAAATGCAAAGCTTTACCAAATGCACGATAAGCATCTGCTTTTCGTCCTTGAGAAGCATAACATAATCCGAGATTATGCCAACCTTTTACAAATTTAGGCTGTAATTCTATTGCACTATCATAAAAATAAATTGCACTATCTAATTGATTTTGTTCAAATTGCTTAATATACCCTTCATTAAATAAGGCTAAATAAAATTTAGTATCAACTTGTAAGAGTTCTCTATAAGCGGCTAACGATTCCTCAAATCTATGTTCTTGTTGAAGGCTATACGCTACACCATATAATGCATCTGTTGATTTAGGTTTTAGTGTAACTGCTGTTTGAAAATATTCCAAAGCCAAAGGACTATTCTCTTCAGTATACAAATAAGCCAAAGCAAGATAACCTTCAAAAAACTTTGTATCTTGTTGCACAGCAGTTTCATATGATGATTTCGCTAATTTTCTGTTTCCTAATTTCAAATAATTTGTTCCTTTCATCACGTAAGCATCTCTATATCTAGGATCCATGCGTAAAGCTTCATTTATATAGTGAAATGATTTCTCAAAGTCACCTTGTTGCGTATAAGTAGACGCCAAACTAACATATATTTTTTTATTTCCAGGTTGACGTTTGATTAAATAAAGAAAATGATTTTTTGCTTGATCAACGTCAGCTACTGTGCGATCAGCCCGGTTGTTTAATGCATTTGCATACAAAAAACGAGCGTCTAAATTAGCAGAGTCCAAACGAAAAGCTTTCGCACCATCCGCTAATGCAGCATCAAATTTATAGGTATCTAAGAATTTATTCCCTCTTATTACCAATAATGGCACGCTATCTGGGTAAAGTGTAATAAGACTATCCAAATTCTGATTCTTAGTAACTAACGAAGATTTTTTTGTTTCTTCACTACAAGCTAATACAGTAAGAAAAAGAAATGTTAAATATAAAAAACGCATTATTTTTTTTCACAAATTTAATCAATTATGTACAGAATAAACAACCGATTCAATCTAATATAAGTGTACTAAAAGAGAATGATTATCTTCGTATTTAAACAAAAGGCTTTTCAGTTGAAATCGTTATACATCTTACTTTATCTTTTATTAATCAACTTTTCTTTTTCTTTTGGACAAGTAATAAAAGGAAAAGTTCAAAATAGCTCAGGTACAAGTATATCTAATATTAGTATTCAATATGATGGAGGTAAAACATTTTCAGATAAGAATGGAGAATTTACTATCCCTCTGCGAGATGAAAAAATAATTATTGAACTTTCCGGTAAAGGCTATTTACCAAAAAAAGATACACTATTCATTAACGAAAATCAAAACCTAGCAATAATAACATTAATTAAAGATGTACTAGAAATTGAAGAAGTAAAAATAATAGCCAAATCTGAAAAACAACTCGGTCATGAATATATGAAACAGGTAATTCAAAAAAGGCCTGAATATGATGAGCAAATTAAAAGTTATCAAGTTGATATATACAGTATTACCAAATTAGATAAAGAAACACAAACGATTACAAAACCAGGATTTAGTGAATTAACCCTAGAAAGAGATCAACAACTAGAATGGAAATCAAAAAGTTACTATGAATTTCCTAATAAATATAAAAACTACTTCGAAGGTTATTTAGATTATTCAGACCAAGGAGGTATTGAACTTCACGGTGATCCAAATTCAAATTCTGGGCCTAATATGTTTGGCAATGAATCAATGGTTCCAAATCTTGTATTAAAAAATAACCCTTATGTATTTATTAAAGATATAAAAGAAGCAGACTTTAATATCTATAAAAATATTATCGATGCACCATCTATTTGCGGAAAACCAATTATTTCTCCACTAGCATATAATGCATTTCTATATTATACATTTAGTTTACAAGATAGATTTATTGATCCACAAGGTAATTTTATTTATAAAATTCATATCAAACCTTTATTTACTAAAGAGGCGTTAGTTTCTGGTACATTAATAATTCGAGAAAAAACTTGGGATGTACTTTCATATGACTTAACAATAAATCCAAGTGCATTGCTTTTTTTCAAATCAATGCATATTACAGGAGACTATGCAATAAAAGAAAACAAATTAATTCCTCTTGAAAGGAAGTTTGAATATTTTGTATATGATTTCGGAAAATTCATTAATGTAAGTAGTGATATCTCTTACTCCAACTATGTATTTAATGATGAAGTTAAGTCATTTTCATTTTGGAAAGAACCAATAGTTTACACACCTGAATGCTTTAACAAGAACCAAGAATATTGGAAAAAAAATAGATTTAAACAACTGAATGATATTGATTTAAAATTCATAAAAAAAAGAGACAGCATAAAAGAATTTAAAAATTCAACTAAATTTTTAGAAGAAAAAGATAGTATTCAAAATCAAATAACCCTACTAGATGTTTTGGGATTTGGAGTAAATTTCAATAATTCAATTAAAAAACAAAAATTTTGGGTTAGCGGATTATTTTTTCAAGTTGTACCGTTAGGTGTTGGTGGGTATAGACATCGATTATGGTTTAACTATGCAAAAACATTTAAGAATGGGCAAATAATATCATTAGAACCTGTAATTGATTATGGGTTTTTAAATAAAGATATAAAAGGGGAATTTGCTGCAAGTTACACATACAATCCTCTTCGATTTTCAAAACTAACTATTCGTGTGGGTGATATTTATGATTACATTAATAGTTACCAAAGTATTTCAGGAACCTTTGGTCCTTCCAATCGTGTAAGAAATCAAAAACTAGAAATAGAACATCGTTTTGAAGTTTTCAATGGATTATTCTTAAAGTCAGAATTTTTACATTCAAATCGTATCGCAATTGGAGATTTAAAATATCCTAATTGGGTTAATACATTTGGAATCTTCTCGAAACCACAACCTTTTGATAATTACACCGTTTCAATCATTGGAATTGAACTAGAATATTTACATAATCAAAAATACCTTGTCAAAGACAAACAAAAAATAATTATTGGATCTAATTGGCCTAGAATTAGTTTAAAATATACAACAGGTATTCCTTCACTTTGGATGGGAGAGTCCAACTATAGTTATTTTGAAACTAAAATAAGTAAAGATGGTAATCTTAATACCTTAGGTAATTATAATATTCGATTGACATATGGAACCTTCTTATATAAAAAAGACCTACGTTTAATTGAACACAAATACTTTAGAGCGTCAGATTCATGGTTATTATCAAACCCAACAAACTCCCTTCAATTATTAGATACTAATTTGAATACAGCAAGTAGCTTTATTCAATTAAATGGAATACACCATTTTAACGGATTCATATTAGATAAAATCTGGTTACTCAATCGTTTAAAATTAGAAGAATATATAGGTGGATCAATATTAAGTTTACCTAACACAAACTTTATACAAATAGAGGAATTTGTAGGGATAGAAAAGAAAATCAGAATCAAAAAAAGCATATTTAAACTTGGGTTAGCTTGGGCAAATTCAATTTCAACCCATCTTCCTATTCATTCAAGAATTAAATTGAGTATTAATCTATATGATTCGTCAAATAAAAAATGGATATATTAATCTCATGAAACAGTTAATTATTATCTTATTTTCAATTTTATCGACTTTATCTTTCGCTCAATTACAAATTGAAAAAACTACCATAGATTTTGGTGATTTAACAAATGAAAGCGAAAGATTTCAAGATATAAAAATTACAAATATTGGAGCAAAAAAAGAATATATACTCAACTACAAAACACCTAAAGAAGTCACTTGTTTATTTAACACACAAGCAGCAGCAAAAGATTCTATTTTACTATTCAGAATTCAACCTAACCCAAAAAAAATTGGTCCTTTTTCATATGAAATTATTCTCTATACGAGTGATAAAATTGAACCTACTAGTATTAAAATAAATGGGATTTTAAAAGAAGAATTAGTAGATCCTTTAAGTAGGTTGCAAGCATGCCCTACTTTCAAAGATAGACCTTCAATGCATGCAACTGATTTCAAATTGACTGTAATAACTAAAGACAAGGCTAAGGAAAGCATACTGTCAGATGTAACTGTATCCTTATTTCAAAATGGGCTTGAAGTGGAGCGATTACGCACAAATCAGAATGGAAAAGTGAGTAAAGAAGTACCCTTAGGGTTTATCTATTTTTATGCCTCAAAAAAAGGATTTTTACCTGTTGAAATGGGTTCGTATGTTAATCTAAAATCCAACGAAATAACTTTATTATTATTAAAAGATTCTACTCAACAAAAAATTGAAAATAAATACATTAATAAAGAAAATATTTTAGTTGAAACTAATAATTTAGATAAAATAAAAAAAATGGAATTATCCGAAAATAAAGAGGAGAAATTCAAAGATAAAATTACGAAACCAATCTCTTTGAAACCATTAGATAGTTTGCCAGATAATCAATTTGATATCTATAACTTTAAACCATTGAATGTAACTTTTGTTATTGATATTTCATCCTCAATGAAAATCGGTGATAGGTTAGAATTAATGAAATTTGCTTTACATCAATTATCCTCAATCTTACGAAAGGAAGATCAGTTGAGTATTGTTTCTTATGCTACAGAAACCGAAGTATTATTAAATACTACCACGGGAGACAAAAAAGAAAAACTGAAAACGGCAATAAGTTCAATTAAGGCAGGTGGAATGACTGCTGGAGGTGAGGGTATAAAACTCGGATGCAAATTGAATGCAAAGGCATTGAATACTGAAGGGGAAAATTTAATTTATATTATCACAGATGGTGCATTCAATAAAGACTCTAAAACATATATGGAATCTATTGATAAATATAAGAATATGGGAATCCGTATTTCTGTTATCGGAATTCAAAATACTCCTCATGATGCAATCAATATGCAGAAAATTGCAATATTAGGGGGAGGAGATTACATTTCAATTCAGCGATTAACAGATGCTGAAAAAGCATTAATCCATGCTGTTCGAAAAGAATGTTATCGAAAATAAAAAAGCTTCCTAAAAAATCAAATACAACAAATTATTTGACTCTTCAGAAAGCTATAGTCTTTAGGAGTAAGATTAACTGTCCTCCTTAATTTAAATTACCACATTCACTATTCTGCCTGGAACTACGATTAATTTTTTCGGAGCTTTACCTTCTAAGTATTTATTCATTTCTTGCATACCCATCACATGTTCTTCAATTTCTTTTACCTGCATATTCGCTGGTAAGTCAACTTTGAAACGTACCTTTCCATTAAATGAAATAGGATATGAGAAAGAATCTGAAACTAAATATGTTTCATTACAAATTGGAAATTCAGCATAGCTCAAGGATCCTGCTTCATGCCCTAATTTAACCCATAATTCTTCACAAATATGAGGAGCATAAGGTGAAAGAAGAATAACCAATTCTGTTAGAACTTGACGATTATTGCATTTTTGCTCACCTAATTCATTCGTTGCAATCATGAAGTTTGAAACACCTGTATTAAAAGAGAACCTTTCTAAATCAGCAGTAACTTTTTGAATTGTTTTGTGCAACGTTTTTAATGCCTCTTTACTCGCTTCATCATCCGAAATTAAAAATGCATTCTCAGGACCTTGGTGAAATAGCCTCCAGAACTTACGCAAGAAATTATGTACACCATTGATTCCTTTCGTATCCCAAGGTTTAGCTTGTTCAATCGGACCCAAAAACATTTCATACATACGTAAGGTATCTGCACCAAATTTTTCAACTAATTCGTCTGGTGTTTGCACATTGAATTTAGATTTAGACATTTTCTCTACCTCTGTGCCACAAATGTATGAACCATCATCTTCTAAGACAAATTCCGCGTTTTTATACTCTTCTCGCCAATTTTTAAATGCATTAAGATCTAACTTATCATTATCAACAAAAGAGATGTCTACGTGTAACGGAATTGTAGTGTATTCTTTTCTTTTAGATGCAGTAACATAGGTATTTCCTTCAACCGTTCTGTATACAAAACTACTTCTACCTAAAATCATCCCTTGGTTGATCATTTTTTGGAACGGTTCTTCAAAAGATATAAATCCTTGATCGTATAAGAACTTATTCCAAAAACGTGCATACAACAAATGACCTGTTGCGTGCTCAGAACCTCCAATATATAAATCTACGCTATTCCAATAATCCGACTGTTCTTTGTTTACAAATGTGTTTTCATTGTTCGCATCCATGTAACGCAAGAAATACCAAGAACTTCCTGCCCAACCCGGCATAGTGTTTAACTCTAATGGAAACACGGTTATATTATCAATTAAATCATTAGATACAACGGTGTTTTTAGTTATATCCCAAGCCCAGTTTTTTGAGTTACCTAATGGCGGTTGACCATCTTCAGTAGGCAAGTATTTTTCAACTTCAGGAAGCACGATAGGCAAGTGCTTTACGTCAATCATTTTAGGCAGACCATCTTGGTAATATACTGGGAATGGTTCTCCCCAATAACGCTGTCTAGAGAATACTGCATCACGCAAACGGTAATTTGTTTTTCCTTTTCCTAACCCTCGTTCTTCAATTACTGCAATCGCTTTTTTCATTGCATCCTTCACTTCCAATCCTGAAAGAAAATCCGAGTTTGCAATCTTACCAGATTTGTCAGCATAGGCACTTTCTGAAACATCGATATTTTCAAAAATATTTTTTATTTCAATTTTGAAATGCTTCGCAAAATCCCAATCGCGTTGATCACCACATGGTACCGCCATAACAGCTCCAGTTCCATAGGATGCAAGAACATAATCACCGATCCAAATTTGAATTTTTTCACCTGTGAATGGATGTAAGGCATAGGCACCTGTAAATTGACCTGAAATATTTTTTACATCAGACTGACGGTCACGTTCAGATTTCAACGATGCTGTTTTCTTGTATTCTTCAATCGCAGCCTTATATTCCTCAGTTGTAATCACATCAACTAATGGATGTTCTGGTGCTAATACCATAAAAGAAACACCAAAAACAGTATCAGGACGTGTAGTAAAAACTTCAATTACTGAATCTGTATCTGCCAAACTGGAATCTGCAACCTGGAATTTCAAGGAACACCCAGTAGATTTTCCGATCCAATTACGTTGAATATCTTTTACTGAATCGGTCCAATCTAACCCTTCTAGGCCTGTCAATAAACGCTCTGCATACGCTTTGATACGCATAGACCACTGACGCATTAATTTTTGTTCTACTGGATGTCCACCTCGTTCAGAAACACCATTCACAATCTCATCGTTTGCAAGTACTGTTCCTAGTTTTGGGCACCAATTCACCCAAGAATCAGCCAAAAAAGCTAAACGATACGCTTGTAAAATATTTTCTTTTTGTTTTGCATCAGAAGAATTCCAATCTTCAGCTGTAAAAACTATTTCACAATCTGTGCATGCATTTACATTTCTATTCCCTTGTTTTTCAAATACTTCTATCAAAGAAGAAATACGTTCAGCTTTATCTTTCGTGTTGTCATAGTAACAGTCAAACAACTGCATAAAAATCCATTGTGTCCATTTGTAATACTCAGGACTAGAAGTTCTCACTTCTCGTGACCAATCAAACGAGAAACCAACATTATCAAGTTGATCGCGGTATCGTAAAATATTTTCTTCTGTAGTAACAGCAGGATGCTGACCTGTTTGTATAGCATATTGTTCTGCTGGTAATCCAAATGAATCATACCCCATTGGATGCAAGACATTAAATCCTTTCAATCGCTTATAACGGGCAAAAATATCTGAAGCAATATATCCTAGTGGGTGGCCTACATGTAATCCTGCACCTGAAGGATAAGGAAACATATCTAACACATAATATTTTGGTTTATCAGAAGAATCAGGAGTTTTAAATGTTTGATTTTTAGACCAAAATGCTCTCCATTTTGTCTCTATTTCTCGAAAAGTATATTCCATAGGATAATCGGTTATTTTTTGAAGTTTCAAAGATACAATTTCTATCCTTTGCTGGTAAATCTAACGCAACCTAAATATTAATACAACGTCAAAGGATAAATGTGTAATTTTTATAAATTAAGAAAAAACACTTATTTGGAATGTTTCGAAATAATTGATACTTTCAAAAAAATATTGACTAAGAAATTCAATTAAACATGAAAAAAACACTTCTTTTTCTTCTTTTTCTACCATTTTTTCAATATATATCTGCTCAAATATTAGACAAGACAAATATGAGACTTGGTGAAGATGTTGAATATTGCGGACAACACAAGAAACAAGCTGAATTAATGAAAGATCCTAATTTCAAAGCTCAATATGAAGCAGAACAACTCAAACTAAAAGATATAGAACGCAATTTAAACGCTGCTCAATCGCGCAATAAGCGAACAGGTCCATATATCATACCAGTTGTTTTTCATATTATCCATAAAGGTGGAGTAGAAAATATTAACAATGCACAAATACAAAATGCAATTGATGTATTAAATAGAGATTATCAGATGAAAAACGCTGATGTAAACTCAATACATCCAGATTTTAAAGGGCTCCCTGCTCCCTTAAATGTACAATTTGTGTTAGCTACAAAAGCTCCTGACGGAACTTGTTTTCAAGGGATTACTAGAACATATTCAACCGATACAACTACAAATGGATATAAACAACTAACTATCATAAAAAATGGAAATGATGTATACAAAGGTGATTGGACTGGAAATCAATACCTAAATATATTTGTTTGCAGCAATATTGGTGGACCTGCTGGCTATACATTCAACCCAAGCGGATCAGGTAAATCTATGTCTAATGGAATATGGATACTTCATACCTATGTCGGTGAAATAGGAACAGGAAGCACAACGAGAGGGAGAGCATTAACGCATGAAATTGGTCATTGGCTTAATCTTTCTCATACTTGGGGACCTAATAACAGCCCAGGTAATCCAACAAGTTGCAGTATTGATGATGATGTAGATGATACACCAAACACCATCGGTGTGACGTGGTGTAACTTAGAAGAAAGCACGTGTGGACCTCGAGCAAACGTAGAAAATTACATGGATTACTCTTACTGTAGCAAAATGTTCACATTAGGTCAAGTAAATCGAATGAATGCAGCATTAAACTCAGATATTGGTGGCCGAAATAACATTTGGAATCCAACAAATCTTGCAGCTGTTGGAGCAATAAATCCACCTTTATGCTCTGTTGGATTCACTCCAAGTAGTGTAAATGTATGTCTGAATTCAGAAGTAAATTTTACAGACAATTCATTTAATGCTCCTACATCTTGGAAATGGCTATTTCCAGGGGGAATTCCAGAAAGTTCAACAGAACAAAACCCAACCATTGTTTATACTAAACCAGGTGTTTACTCTGTATCATTAACTGTTACAAATGGGAGTTCTACTTTGACAAGTGTCAAAAAAAATCTAATAAATGTTTATGGTCAAGCTAAAGCAATCCCATTTTTAGAAAGTTTTGAAGATTATAATTCTATTGCAAAAAATCCATTTTGGACTGTAAATAATCCAGGTAATAATCAATCATTTGAAATTTATAATGGTACTGGAAATTCAGGATCAAAATGTTTAAAATTAGGTAACTATTTAGATAAAAATAAAAATGTTGATGAACTAATCTCTGGTTCATTTGATTTATCCAAAATTAAAAATCAAGCAGATATAACTCTAAGTTATAGATATGCTTATCGAAAAACTAGCTCTAGTAATTCAGAAGCATTAAGAGTATCCATTTCTTCAGATTGTGGGCTTACATGGACTTCCAAACGTGTGTTAATTGGTAATTCACTCGATACTGCCGTAATAACATCAAATTGGACCCCTAATAAACCTTCTGATTGGAAAACTGTTCATGTCACAAATATTTCTTCTGCATTTTGGACATCAGATACAAGGATAAAATTTAGTTTTGAAAGTAATGGCGGGAATAACATCTATATTGATGATATCAATCTATATCCGTCCGGTCCAAAAGATAGTTTAATAGCAAGTACCATTGATACAATCGTCCCACAAGCATTAACAAGTATAAATTTCGAGCCTTCTCAACCCATCAGTTGTAAAAATACGGGTATCACTTTCTTTGATATGTCTATTGGAAATGCAACTTCCTGGAGTTGGTCATTCCCTGGAGGAAATCCAACAACATCTATAGAAAGAAATCCAACTGTAACCTATTCTTCTTCTGGTGTTCATGATGTGACTTTAACTGCAACCAATGGAAATTCGACCAAAACACTTATAAAAAATGCAATTATTAATATTGCGAATGGAAGCTCGCAATTACCATTCAGTGAAACATTCGAAAACTACAATACACTATCAGATGCATCAACTTGGACAGTCATTAATAATGATAAAAATAAGTCTTTTACATTAACAGATACTGTTGCTTATCAAGGTAAAAAATGCATTAAAATTGAACGATTCAAAGATACTTTAAGCAGTAACGATGTATTAATATCAAGTCCAATTAATCTTTCTCAAATTAAAGATAGTACACTTGTAGAATTTGGTATTAATTATGCTTACCGAAAGAATAATGTAAATTCAAATGACAGTTTATCTATCTATTTTTCAAACGATTGTGCACTTAAATGGAATCATATTAAAACAATAAGTGGAGATAGTTTGGCGAAAGAAATAGATGTACAAAATTGGATTCCTACTAAAAACGATTGGAAAAATTTAATATTAAATCCAATTGGAAAATACTATTGGAAAACCAATGTAAGATTTAAAATCGAATTCAAAGGCAATGGTGGAAGTAACTTCTATTTAGATAGCATCAGGATTGTAGACAAAGATCCAACAAAACCTACAGCGAGTATAAATGAAAATATATTTACAAAATTTGCAATTTACCCCAATCCGACAGAAGATGTATTATATATTCAGTTAGAAACACAAACTGATAGGAAAATTAGCTACACCGTTTTTGATTTATATGGGAAAAAATTAGTTGAGTCAGAAATTAACGCACAAAAAGGTGAGAACTTAATAACATTCAATACAAATCAATTAGCTAAGGGGAGTTATTTTATTAAAATCAATACAGAAGAAACAAATTCTACCCATTATTTTCAAGTAAAATAAGTGTCTTTTGAAGATTAACTAATCCTAAAAGAATATAAAGTTTAATTACTTTTGTAAAAAAAACAAATGAAATTAGCCTTACATTTTAGTTGTGTATTATGCATATTACTTGCTACTTCATGTGGACTATCTGACCCTAGAAATAAAGGTAAAGGATTTGCTATACTTCCGATTTCAACTGATAAAAATTTAGGATTACAAGCAGATCAACAAATTGCATCTGACGCTAAACAATATCCTATACTAGACCCTACAAGATATGCTGAAGTATATGCATATATCAATAAAGTACGAGACAACATATTAAATTCAGGTAGAGTTGATTACAGAAATGAATTTGAGTGGAAAATCAAAATTATTAATGATGATAAGACGTTAAATGCATTTTGTACACCTGGTGGTTATATCTATGTTTATACTGGAATTTTAAAATTTTTAGATAGCGAAGATCAATTAGCAGGAGTATTGGCACATGAAATTGGTCACGCAGATATGCGGCATTCAATTAGACAAATGTCAACTATGTACAGTTTACAAGCATTACTATCTGTAGGTGAACTATTAGTTCTTGGTCAAACAACTCCTCAACTCAATCAAATGGGTTTAAGTGTAATCGGTTTGCAATTCTCAAGACCACATGAAACTGAAGCCGACGAACGATCCGTACTTTATTTATGTAATACGCCTTATAATGCAGCAGGAGCAGCAGGTTTTTTTGAAAAACTTCAAAAGCAAGGGCAAGGAACTAAAATCCCTGAATTTTTAAGTACTCACCCTAATCCAGAAAATAGGATTGAACATTTTCATAATGCTCAAGTAACTATGGGATGCAAAGGAAGGAATGATTTCAAAGTTGAATACCAGCATATGGTTGCGAAACTACCTAAATAATGAAAATATGATTTTACATTTAAACAACCAACAATATATTGATACAAGCAAAGGCATAGATATTTCTATTCCATTAACAAATGATGAGAATAATCCTTTGGCTTGGTATGTAGATAAACCTGTTTTCGAAGCAGTCAAAGCAGAGGGTTACGTTGGTTCTGTTGCATTAGGAGGGAGCGTAAATTTTAGAAACATATTTTTTAATCCGCATGGACATGGCACACACACTGAATGTTTAGGACACATTACACCTGAAATTCATTCTGTGAATCAAGGACTTAAAAATGCATTTTTAACAGCCGAATTAATTACAATCACTCCAGAAAAAGTGTGGAATGAAAAAGAAAATTGTTGGGATGATGTAATAACAAAAGAGCAAATAAAAGAGTCCATTAAAAGTAAACAAATACAAGCAATTGTATTACGTACAAACCCGAATACAATTGACAAGAAAAGTAAAAACTATTCTGCTACAAATCCAGCATATTTGGATGTTAGTTGTGTAGAAATATTAAATGAAAGGGAAGTTGAACATTTTCTAATTGATTTACCATCTGTAGATAGAGAAAATGATGAAGGAAAACTATTATTTCATCATGCATTTTGGCAAGTGCCCGACAACCCTCAATTTCAAAAAACAATTACTGAATTTATATACGTTGATGAAAATATAAAAGATGGAGTTTACCTATTAAATCTTCAAACTGCACCATTTGAAAATGATGCTACACCAAGTAGACCCGTATTGTTCGAAATATTTGAAAAATGATGCTTCCAGAAAAAACAGATCAAGTATTAGAAGCAAAACTAACGCACGAAGTATTCAGATTGAAAACGCAACAACAAATCGCTAAAGATTTTGGTTCGCATGGATTTCAATTTCATTCTAAATTTATCAAAGACGCATATTGTATTTCAGACTTAGTGCAAACAGTGAGTGAAGCAATGGTTGAAATCATTGAAAAACGGCCAAATAGTTGGCACCCATTACTCTATACTATGGATGTATCAGAAAATACATATTTAAAACTAGCAACATCACAAAATCCAACTTGGATAGAAGAATTTACTTGGATTGTTATAAGAAGAGAAGCCCTCAAAGTATTTTTTAGAGAACAGTACAGTTAAAATGAATAACTTAATATTCGATTAAATAAAATGTAATTTAATTACGTTTTGTTAAGTCATAACAAATCACAGTTAAATACAATTTATCAAAAGGCAAAATATTCCCATAAAATCAGCATCTAAAAACATTTTCTTTGTAACTTCGTCCCTCTATTAATATGTACTTAAAACATGGATAAAGTAACATACGTAGGTAATGCAGACGTAACTGCAATTGATTTTTTATACAAATCTTACCAACAAGACCCTGAAAGTGTTGATATTGGG
>CANGHE010000019.1 GCA_947453545.1 Flavobacteriia bacterium | reverse complement strand
TGGTTAAGGAATGTCATCCAATAGGCTTTGTTTCCGTCAACGGGTGATTGATCTGATAGTAAGAGAGTAGCAGTTGGTTTAGAATGTAATTTATTAAAGGTCGTATGAACTTCATTGGCTGAAATGATATTCATTCCAAATCTTGCTCGACGCTCATTTAATTTTTTATTCCAAAAGGGATTCGATAATGGCATACCTACACCTATCGCTTGATGTTTTAGAAGTAAGTTTTGACTAGTAATCATCCATTCCCAGTTGTTGTAATGTCCAGAGACTAATAATACATCTTTTCCTTCACGATATAATTTATTCATTATTTCAGGGTTGGATACTTTGAAGCGTTTTTTTAGCTCATATTTAGAAATAGAAATATTCTTAATACTTTCTGCAAGCAGGTCTGTAAAATGTCGGTAAAAAGCTCTCTTGATTTTTATTCTTTCCCTTCTAGAAATATCAGGAAATGTATGATGAATGTTTTTTCGGATTAAACTTTCTCGATATGGAAATACATAGATCATTATTAGAAACAAGAAATCTGTAATAAGGTATATCACCCTTAAAGGAAGAAGTGATACTGGAAATACCACAACATAGTAGAGAAGCCAATTAGCTAAATAGGATATTTTGCTTCCCATAATTGTTTAATTTGTTGTTTTATTTCTTGCTCTTTTTTGCTACTTCCCGCTTCAAATAAATTAACGTTACTAATTGCTTCTGGCATAAATTCTTGTTGCACAAAATTTCCTTCGAACTGATGCGAATAAGCATAATTTGCACCATATCCAAGTTCTTTCATTAAATTGGTTGGTGCATTACGTAAGTGCAAAGGCACGGATAAATCACCTGTTTGTTTTACGATTTCTTGTGCTTTATTGATTGCCATATATGCTGCATTACCTTTTGGAGATGTTGCTAAATAGATAGTGCATTGTGATAAAATGATACGAGATTCAGGCCAACCGATACTTTGTACTGCTTGAAAAGTAGTGTTAGCAAGAACTAATGCTGTTGGATTTGCTAATCCAATGTCTTCGCTTGCTGAAATCAATAATCTACGAGCAATAAATTTAGGGTCTTCACCTCCCTCTATCATTCTTGCCAACCAATACACTGCGGCATTCGGGTCGCTTCCACGAATTGATTTGATAAAGGCAGAAACAATGTCATAATGTTTTTCACCTGTTTTGTCGTACATAGCAAGTGTTTGTCCGGCATATTTTTCAACAAGTGAGTTTGTAATTCGTATTTCCTTTTCGTTAGAACAAATATTAATAATCAATTCAAAAAGATTCAATAGTTTTCTAGCGTCACCTCCAGAAATACGTAGCAAAGTATCCGTTTCATCTAACATAATTTTCTTATTCTTTAAGAAAACATCAGATTGAATGGCATGCTGCAATAATTTATTTAAGTCAGCTTGCGTATGTGATTCTAGTGTATAAACCTGACAGCGAGACATTAATGCTGGTATAACTTCAAAAGATGGATTTTCTGTAGTAGCACCAATAAGTGTTACAACACCTTTTTCTACAGCACCTAATAATGAATCTTGTTGTGATTTTGAAAATCGATGTATTTCATCTATGAATAAAATTGTTCCTTTCTGTTGAAATAAACCTACGTTTTCTACACGCTGAATCACTTCTCGAACATCTTTCACACCGGATGATATAGCAGAAATGGTATGTATGTTTTTATTCGCTGTTTTTGCAATAAGATAGGCTAGTGTCGTTTTGCCAACACCTGGAGGCCCCCACAGAATTAGTGATGGTACACGACCTTTGTTAATGGAAGATCTCAATGGTGATTGATCCCCTATTAAATGTTGTTGTCCAATATAATCTGAAAGACTAGTTGGTCTCATTCTTTCAGCTAAAGGTGTGTTGTTCTCCATTCAATTCTTTATGAATACTATCAAATATATACAATTGTATTCTTAAATACTAATGTTTTTATTGAGAAGCTTAAAGTTTTAGGCTTTAAATATTAACTTTGCTTTCCTTAATTAAATCACATGTTGGTAAACTTAGTTCGTATGTTTTTTGCAATCATCTTGTTAGGTGGTTTTGTCGCTTGTTCTTCAAGCTCGCATGTTTCAAATTCAGGTTTTATTCAAAAACGCAAATACCAAAGTGGTTTTCATATTGCAAGTAGATCCAAAAACAATTCCAATTTATCGTCGCATTCAAGTGTTAAAAAATCGCTTCACCCCACCTTGAAAGATACACTTTTAGTATCTAATGATGTTACTTCCTTCAAACAAGAAGAAAATGAAGATGTTGTAGCGAGTATTGATAATCAGTTGTTTGTGGATGGTGATAAAGTGATCTGTCGTGAAAATACAGTTGCTAATCATTCAGAAAACAGTGATGACAAGTATAATAATTCTAAAACTAAGCTTGTTAAACATAATACTAGTGTCAGCGAAAAAATGATTAAAAAGCATATTTTGAAAAAGCTTTATTCAACTTCAAAAAAAAGCGCTAAGACTGTTGAAATTGATGCCTATATGTTGTTGTTAATTATACTAGCATGTATCATCCCACCTTTGGCAGTTTTATTATATACAGATGTAGATTGGAAGAAAGTAGCTATTGCTTTGATTCTATGTTTATTCTTTTATTTTCCAGCGATTATCTATGCGCTATTAGTATTGTTTGATGTTTTATAATGATTATAATGAAGTTAACTAAAAATAGTATTGTTGTATTAGTTTCTGCTATCGTTTTGTATGCGTGTTCCTCAAATACAGAAAAAAGTGAATTTTCAGCAAAAAAAGATGGCGAAAAAACAGTTTCAGATTCAGTTATAACTCCTAAAAAAGATTCTATTTATATCGACTCTTTTTTTACGGATATAGCTTTAACTATTGGTGGATTTGATAATAATTTTGCAAAGAAAAGAGGTTTAGTATCTAATTATCCGACTTTAGTATCTAACCAATTTAATGCATTTACAAAATCAAAGTTGAACCCAATTTCTTATTGGGTAAAACAAAACACTATGATTCCAGAAAAATATGCTTGCCAAACATTGTTTTACCCACTTGCTGGTGCAGATTTTGTTTATGCGAACGCCTTTTTTGATAATGTTAAAAACTACATTTTGGTTGGATTAGAAAAGCCAGGGTACTTGCCTAATTACGATCAATTGAATAATGTAGCTCTTGAAAGTTATCGTTCTCAAATATTTAACAGTTTAGATGTTTCGATGAAATCTGGTTTTTTTAGAACAAACAGTATGCGAGTGCAATTCAATCAAAAAACGGTTAATGGAACGTTGCATTCTCTTTTGTTTTATTTAGCAAGAACAGGAAACAAAATCCGTAAAATCCGTCATTTTATTTTGAAAGATGATTCTTCTGTTAAGTATACTAAAGGAACAGAAGGGATGTTTAGCCCTGGGTTAGATATAGAGTTCTTAACTTCAGATAATAAAGTGAAGAATTTATATTATTATAATATTGATTTGAGTGATGAGAACCAACAAATCGAGAAATTCTTTACATGGGTAAGTTCTTTTGGAGAACATCATACGATGTTGAAAGCAGCTTCATATTTGAATTCACGCGATTACTTTTCAAAAACGCGTAAATATATTTTATCATCAAGTAATATGATTGTACAAGATGATAGTGGTATTCCATATAAGTATTTTGTTGATGGTTCTTGGGATGTGAAATTGTACGGTGGATATAAAAAAGTAATTCCATTGTTTAGTACACGTATTCAACCTGATATGGTTGAAGCTTATGCTGATTCAACTAAATTAACTTCGCGCTATTTGCCTTTTAGAATTGGGTATAATGTTGCTGTGGGAGAAACAAATCTACAAGTTGTTTATAAGTTGAAAAACGACAAATAATTATGCCTACAAAAAAGCGATTTAGTTTATATACTGCAATTATGGTGGTGGTAGCCAACATGATTGGTACTGGTGTATTTACAAGTATCGGTTTTCAAGTTGCAGGGATAAAATCAGGTTCCGCAATATTATTACTTTGGTTAATAGGAGGGATTATATCCTTTTTCGGGGCTTATTCGTATGCGATTTTAGGTTCTTTCTATAAAAAGAATGGAGGAGAATATCTCTTTTTGAAATCAGCCTATTCCGAAAGGTTGGGTTTTTTATCAGGTTGGATTTCTTTTTTATTGGGATTTGCAGCTCCAATTGCAGCGGCTTGTTTTGCTTTTAGTTCCTATTTTTCAGGAATGTTACATACTGATCCTTCAATGAAGATATTTGGAATATCAAGTGTTACAATATATTCAGTTTGCATTTTAATAATTGTAACATTGATTCATTCTTATAGTCATAAAGTTAGTTCTTTATTTCAGAATGTTTTATCGAGTTTAAAGATTGCTATTCTTTTGATTTTGATTATTATAGGGTTGGTTAATTCGAGTGATACTGAAATTAGTTTCGCGTTAGGGGATCATTTTATGGATAATGTATGGAACAAAGCGTTTGTTTTTTCTTTGTTTTTCGTGACCTATTCTTATTCAGGGTGGAATGCAGCTTCTTACATTGGAGGAGAGGTAATTAATCCTAAACGCAATGTTCCATTAGCTTTAATTATTGGTACCGGTACAGTTTCTATTTTATATATTCTCTTAAATTTTGTGTTTCTTAAAAATATTCCAATAGACCATATGGTAAATCAATTGGATGTTGGTGTTATTTATGCGACTGAATTATTGGGAGATATTTGGGGGCGTGTATTTGGTGGAACCATTGCTTTTCTGTTAATATCTAGTATATCAAGTATGGTGTTGGCTGGTCCACGAGTAACGAATGCTGTTGCAAAAGACTTTAAGCGTTTGTCATGGTTTAGTTATGAAAATAAGAATGGTCTTCCTATTCGCGCTTTATGGATACAAGCTATTATTTCTATCATTTTTGTTGTTTCTTCAAGTTTTGAGAGTTTAATAACAATGATTGGTTTTGTATTGAATTTGTTTACAATGTTGACTGTAATAGGTTCATTACGAGTTGGTTTGCGAATTAAAAAGGTGAGTGGGTTGATCAATAAGTTTGTATTTCCTTGGTTTCCAATCATTTTCTTGTTGTTTCAATTGTGGATATTAATTTTTGGATTGTATTCTAAGCCAATAGAATCATGTATAGGTTTATTAATAACTTTTATAGGTATTCCGGTATACTCATGGGTAAAAAGGTAATTGTTTTTTTATTTTTACTTACTTCATTTATAGGTAAGTCACAAGTTGAGTCATCTAAGATGAAGGCTCCAGAATTAATGCAGTTAGTATTAGATTCATTAGCTAGCAAATATCCTGATTTAATTAATTTTCCTGAGCGTTTTAGATTTAAAATTGTTTTTACAGAAGTACAGCGTAAAAATGGAAAAGTTGCATTAGAAACGGTTTCTTATCGTTCAGAGCTTAAAGAGTATTTATACCCAGCAAGTATTGTAAAACTTCCGACTGTATTAATTACAATGGAAGAATATAATAAAATCAAATCCACTGTTCCAAATTTAGATTTTAAGAATACTGTAAAGTTTGTTAAAGATAAAGGATGTCTTCCAACGATGAATCAAATTAAAATTGGCAATAGAATGTATCCATCTTCCTTAGATGTTTTAACAAAACAGGTTTTAGCAGTATCAGATAACGATGCTTATAATAGACTATTTGACTTTTGTGGTCAACAAACATTAAATAGACGGATGAAAGAACTAAACTTTAATCAAGGAAAGATTATAAGAAAATTTGTATTGAATTGTACATTAGATCAAAATAGAATAAGTGATTCTTTGGTTATTTTTGGTAAGAGGAATGAAAGATTATATACTAGAGGAACTATAACTAATAGAGATACAATTTATTTGGATACGTCTTACAAATTAGGTTTATCTTATGAAGGGTTTAACAAGCAGCTTGTTAATAGACCGTTTGATTTTTCCAAACAAAATAATTTAGATCTGGTTGATGTGCATAAAATTCTGACAGGTCTAGTTTTTCCTAAAAGTAACAAGAGTCATCAATTTAATATTACATCAGAACAACGTAATTATCTGTTGCAAAATTTAGCAAGATATCCGAATGAGTATGGATTAGCATATAATTCTTTGGAATATTTTCCAACATACAAAAAATATTTGTTCTTTGGTCGGGATTCGAAGTTGAATTATTTAAGTGATACATTAACAAGGTTTAGATCATTTAATGTTGTTGGTGTATCATTTGGATGTGTAATTGATGCTTCTTATTTAGTTGATTTTGAGACTGGAAAAGAGTTTTTTTTAACAGCAGGATTATATGCTAATCAAGATGAAGTAATAAATGATGCTAAGTATGATTACGAAACACTGGCTTATCCACTTCTAAAGGATTTAGGTAGATTATTTATGAATAATATAAGTGAAAATAAAGATGCAATTGACTATTTAAAGGCATTTGGTAAAGAATTAGAATTGATTAAATGATAGTTTTCAACATTGTTTTCCGTATAATTCTTCAGTCGACTTTAATTATGAAGCTTTAATTTCATCAAATTTGTTTTGAAAATTTGTATTAATGGAGAAGGTAAGATTAATTAAGGTTGGAAGTGCAAGTGATAATGATGTGGTAATCAATCACGAAGCGATCGCACCACATCATTTAGAGTTGTTTCAAGATGGATTAGGTAAGGTTTTCTTGTCGGATATGAATACTATTTCAGGAACTTTCGTTAATGGAAATAAAGTAAATGCTTTTAGAATGTTAAATGCAGCTGATAAGGTAACAATTGCGGGTAAATTTATGTTTGATTGGTTAAAATTAACTCATTTTAAAGAAGTTTCAAATTTAATAAACGAGCATACCCAAGTTTGGGTAGCTTCTGATAACAGAGCAAATATTGTTGTGTTACCAGAGTTGACTTATGAGCAATTGGAAAGAGAAGAAGATTATGAATTAAATGAAGATGCATCATTACTTGAAAAGTGGAATTATTTCTACACACACAATGCATCGATTGTTCATATTTTTGCCCTTAATATCGTTTTGTTTATATTGTTTTATTTAGCATTTCTTTCTTAATTTAGCCAACTAATTGGCATACACCAAAACTATAATTATTGATGAAGGTTTCATATTGTTCAAAAACAGATATAGGAGTTAAATATCCTGTTAATTCAGATGCATTAGGAGACAAAAAGACTCGTAACGGACATGTTTTTATCGTTGCTGACGGAGTGCCTAATGATGCGAATGGTTCTTTTTTTTCAAAACTTGCCGTTCAAAGTATATTAGAGTTTTTTGAAAAAGAATCTTTTGATAATATCTACATTGGGATCAATCATGCTTTTCAATTTGCAAATGAACAATTGTATCGTTCGAGTATTTCGAATGAACAATTGAGAGGAGCTTACGTTCATTTAGCATTAGTTGTCGTGCGTGAAGAAGGTGCTTATTACGGGCATATTGGAAATGCGAAAGTTTGTTTAAAAACAGAATCTAGTTTAAAACAATTGACTAAGGATCATGGATTGTTAGAAATTCAATCCTATAAAACGGGAGAAAATCCTGTTTCTTCTCAATTAACAAAAGCGTTAGGAAATACACCTAGTGTATATCCTTCAGTAGGTAATAAGCCAATCTTAGGGAATGCTGGTGAAGTGATTTTGTTAGCTACGAATGGTTTGTTTAAATCTTATTCTGCTTTTCAACTAGCCTCTAAAATAGAATATGCTACTATCAACAAGAATATAATAGATATAGTTGATCAAGCGAAAGGGATTGGAAACGCTGAGAATCTAACAATACAATTAATAGCTATAGTGGAAGGAAATGATAATCAAGTTTCTTCAATTAGTAAAAAAATGTATGTTACACCAGCTTCATCTGAACCTAAACTAACAAATGAACAAATAAATGAGGAGGGGAAAAAAGTTTTGTTTAACATTGCAGGGATGGAACGTAAAAAAATGATTAAAATAGGGGTAGCAATCGTAGCCTTCTTTTTAGTGATTTGGTACGTTTTCAGACAACCACAAGATGACACAGACAAAGTGTTAGACGATGCAGGGGAAATTATTAAGGCGGATACAACGAATCAACATCAAGACTTAGAAGATTTGATGGAGTATGAAAAGCCAAAGAAATTAGATGAAAAGGAAGAAGAAGAGGTGACAGAGGAAGCAATAAATGAGGAGTTAAATGGGACAAATACTCCTTCAGAAGAAATAACTACTGATCCATCATCAGTAGATGCTACTACTGATGAAATTCCAAAGAAAGAAGATGCTAAACCTGAATCAGATAAAAAAGAAATAAAAAAAGAGAAATCTTCTAAAGGTGGTACAACACATGTAGTTAAATCAGGAGATAATTTAGGTAAAATTGCTGAAAGATATCACGTTAAAATGGATGTAATTCGCAAAGCAAATAATTTATCGAATGATCAAATAAATATTGGACAAGAGTTGAAGATCCCTAATTAAAACATTAATATTGATATATTTGAAAGAGACTTTAATATTATAATTAAGGTCTCTTTTTATTTTAAACACCTTATTATGGTATTCTTAAATGATTTATTTCGAAAGAAATCAGTTGATGCAATCATGCAGCAGGTAAAAAAAAATGAAGAATCTGGAAACCAATTAGGTAGACATTTGGGGTTAAAGGATTTAGTTTCTTTTGGAATTGCTGCAATTATTGGAGCTGGAATATTTAGTACTATTGGGAATGCAAGTCATGCAGGTGGTCCTGCTGTAATTTTTCTATTTTTATTTACAGCTTTAGCGTGTGGTTTCTCTGCCTTTGCATATGCTGAGTTCGCTAGTATTATTCCTGTATCAGGAAGTGCTTATACTTATTCTTATGTGGCATTTGGAGAAATCATTGCTTGGATTATTGGATGGTCGTTGATTATGGAATATGCAGTAGGGAATATAACTGTAGCTATTTCTTGGAGTGATTATTTTACAAGTTTACTAGAGAGTGGTGGACTTAGAGTACCTGCGTGGATACAATTAGATTATTTATCTGCTAAAAGTGGTTACGATGAGGTTATTGTCAAGCTTTCGAAAGGTGATTTATTAAATCAACTTCCTCATAATCTGCAATTAGCTTATAATGCATGGAGACAAGCTCCTACTTTTGGTTCGTTACATTTTGTTGCAGATTTACCAGCCTTAGGTATTGTGCTATTTATTACGTGGTTGGTTTATCGTGGGATTAAGGAGTCGAAGCGAGCAGGTAACTTAATGGTATTAATAAAACTGCTCGTTATTCTTCTCGTTCTTATTGTTGGTTTGTTTTATGTGGACGTACGGAATTGGAAGCCTTTTGCGCCAAATGGAGTGACTGGAATCTTGAAAGGGGTATCGGCAGTGTTTTTTGCATATATTGGTTTTGATGCGATTTCAACAACAGCTGAGGAATGTAAAAACCCAAAACGTGACCTACCTAAAGCGATGATGTGGTCGATTATTATTTGTACTATAGTTTATATATTAATTGCATTGGTACTTACAGGTATGGTTGATTATTCTTTGTTAAATGTTGGTGATCCTTTATCTTTTGTGTTTGAAAAACTGAACATTCATTGGATCTCTGGAATTATTGCAGTAAGTGCAGTAGTTGCTATGGCAAGTGTATTGTTGGTTTTTCAGATGGGACAACCACGTATTTGGATGAGTATGAGTCGTGACGGATTGCTGCCAAAACGATTTTCAAAAATACACCCTAAATACCACACGCCAAGTTTTGCTACTATTGTTGTTGGATTTGTTGTTGCTGTTCCTGTACTATTTGCAAATCTTAAATTGGTTACTGACTTATGCAGTATTGGGACATTATTTGCTTTTGTTTTGGTTTGTGGAGGTGTACTTGTAATGCATGCAAGACCTAATCCTCCAAAAAGTTCGTTTAAAACACCTTATGTGAATGCAAAATATGTGATGCCATTCATACTTTTGATTTTGTGTATGTTAGTATATTTTTATGTTGGAATCAAAGTCATAACGATTTCTCAATGGATTTTCTTTGTTGTACTTATCATTTTTACTTTTTTAGCAATTCAATATAATTTATCCTTGATACCTTTATTAGGATTGTTATCTTGTTTTTATATGATGACGGAACTTGACTTGGCCAATTGGATTGGTTTTAGTGTCTGGTTATTAATAGGTTTGTTTGTTTATTTCGGTTATAGCAGGAAGAATAGTAAATTGAATATTTAATTATTGATTTTTAATAGAAACATTTTAGTGATTATTTGAATATTAACAATGAATGAGTAAAATTTAAAAGCAATTTTAACACATTTTGTATCTCAATAATTTAAATAGCTTCAGTTGAACACCTTTATGATGTAAATTTTGTAAATCATTACATCAACCAACTCAATTGTTTATTTATGCTTATTTCACTATCTTTGCAACTTAAAATGATTACGCTATGTTTGAAAATTTAACGGATAAGTTTGAGAGAGCCTTTAAAGTATTAAAAGGACAAGGACAAATTACAGAAATAAACGTTGCAGAAACGTTGAAAGAAGTACGTAGAGCCTTATTAGACGCGGATGTTAACTTCAAAACAGCAAAAGATTTTACAACTCGTGTAAAAGAGAAAGCATTAGGGAGAAATGTATTAACTGCGATTTCTCCAGGTCAGTTGATGACTAAAATCTGTCATGAAGAGTTAATCGAATTGATGGGTGGAAACGAAGAGGAAATTCAATTCCAAGGAAATCCAGGGATTATCTTGATGTCTGGTTTACAAGGTTCTGGTAAAACTACTTTCTCAGGTAAATTAGCGAATTACTTAAAAACGAAAAAAGGAAAGAAACCACTTTTGGTAGCATGTGATGTTTACCGTCCAGCGGCAATTGACCAATTACATGTGTTGGGTGAGCAGTTAGGGATAGAAGTGTTTTCGAATAAAGAAGAGAAAAACCCAGTTACGATAGCGAAAAATGCAATTATTCACGCGAAAAGCAATGGCTTTAACGTGGTGATTGTCGATACTGCTGGTCGTTTAGCGGTAGATACGCAGATGATGGATGAGATAGAGCAAGTTAAATTGGCTATCAATCCAACTGAAACGCTTTTTGTTGTGGATTCAATGACAGGTCAAGATGCTGTGAATACTGCAAAAGCCTTCAATGATAAAATTAATTTTGACGGTGTTGTACTTACCAAATTAGATGGTGATACACGTGGGGGAGCTGCTTTATCTATCAAAGCAATTGTTGATAAGCCGATAAAATTTGTCGGAACAGGGGAAAAGATGGATGCGATCGATGTATTTTATCCTTCTCGTATGGCTGACCGTATTCTTGGAATGGGTGACGTTATCTCGTTAGTAGAACGTGCACAAGAAAATTTCAGTGAAGAGGAAGCAAGAAAATTACAAAAACGTATACAAAAAGATCAGTTTGATTTGAATGACTTCTTAGGTCAATTGCAACAAATCAAAAAGATGGGTAATGTGAAAGACTTATTGGGAATGGTTCCTGGTATGGGGAAAGCGTTAAAGGATGTTGATATTCAAGACGATGCATTTAAACATATTGAAGCTATTATTTTATCGATGACACCAAAAGAACGTGCTAATCCTGCTTTGATTAATGGTCAACGTAAAAATCGTATTGCTAAAGGTTCAGGTTTAAACGTGCAGGAAGTAAACAAGTTGTTGAAGCAATTTGAAGATACACGTAAAATGATGAAAATGATGAGCAACCCAAAGAATATGATGGGAATGATGAGTAAGTTGAAAGGGATGGGAATGGGTAAAGGATTGCCTGGAATGTAACTAAACGAATTAACAATATAGAAATGAGTTCTTCGGGACTCATTTTTTTTTGAATTATTTTTTATTTACTATCGTTATCAGTTTTTGATAACGTCTATTTGTCTCTTTGTTTCTCACTTCGATGGTATAATTACTTTCAGGATAAAGATGTGTATCAATTAGTATTTCTTTTGTGAAATCAGCTGCATATATATTTTTTCCTGTGTTGTCGATGAAATTTACCTCATAATTTCCTGCGTTTTTTTGAATGATGTTGAGTTTTTCTGTAGCTGGATTAGGGAAGATTAGTAAATTCATTTCCAAAGTGTCGATTGCAGAAGGGTATAGTGCTACTTGGTTGATGAGGTAATTGTTTGGGTCTATAGCGATGATTTCTTTCAGTTTGAGAGCAGGAGAAATTGTTATTTTTTCATTTTCTTGGGTGATTTCAAATCGTATAACTGTGTCAGAAAGATTGTAGCGTGAAAATGCTATTTCAAGGGGTGTTGTGAATAAGTCGGTTACTGAAGCAGAATTTTCTTGGATAATGGATAAAGTTTCGTTTTCAAGGTTAGCGGAATAGGTGGGATAACCCTCACCATAATACCACTCATTAAAAAAGGCTTCTAACGAAGTATTTGTAAATTGTTCGATGCTTTTTTTAAAGTCTTGTACGGAAGCTGAACGAAAGGAATATTTCTGTTGAAAATCACGCAAGGCACCAAAAAACAAGCTATCATTATTGATGATGTAGCGCAATGTGTGGATAATTGCAGCTCCTTTGTCATAAGTAAGTCTGCGTGAAAAAATGCGGCTTTTATTCAAGGTGTCAGAACAAAATACACTGCCCTCTTTCTCTGATAATATGTTGTCGTGGAATCCATTCAACTTGGATTGTTGTTTTTCAATATCAAATTTCCCAAGCATTAGATACTCAGTATAGGTTGCAAAGCCCTCGTTTAACCAGATATCTGACCAAGTGGAACAAGTGACGTGATCTCCCCACCATTGATGTGCTAGTTCGTGAGCAACAAGTTGATTTTCAAAAGAAATTAAGGTTGTCATTGTTTGATGTTCCATACCACCACTTAGGGTAGCCAAACAATGACCGTATTTTTCTTTGTGAAATGGATAAAGTCCAAATAAGTCAGAAAAATAACACAGATAGTCGCCAGTTTTTAGGATGTCGCTTTTATTATCTCTTAGAGTTTCAGGTGTATTGTAAATGTAATTTTGTATTAGAATAGAGTCTGGAGAGTGATTAGGTTTTACTTTGAATGAATAATCAACATAGGGAGCAATGCTCATTGATATTAAATAATAGACAATTGGATAACGATGTTTCCAATGAAATGTATGTGAGTCATTCTCGTTGTCAGTTACACCGACTAACATTCCATTGGAACCTACTTTACACGTTGATGGAATCGTGATGTGTAAATCAACACTGTCGATTTTATCGTTTAAATCTTGTTTGCAAGGCCACCATTCGTAGGCAGAGAATGGTTCGCTGAGTGTGTATGTTATTAGTGTATTAGTGTTTCTATCAAAGTCATTACTCAAACCAGAACCACCCAAAGGATTATTTGAATTGGTAGGCGCTGTTCCATGGTAATAGATGCTTGTTTGAAATTTATTTGTTTGATTTACAAGGATGTATAAGGTTCTTTTTCTGCGAGCGTAGTTTGTTTTTTCTTGGTTAACAAGAATCGAATCAATCAAAAAATCTTCGTGTAACTCTAGTACCATCGTGTCTAAGTTAAAACAGGAAGCGTGAAGATTTACATGTCCGCCTAGGAAAGATGATGTGTTTGTAGTTGAAAGGTAGAAGTTTGCGTAATGTAAATCGTATTGTTTTATACGTTCTGTGTCAAATGTAGAGAGTAAACCAGATTTTGCTATTCTATGTCCACTTTTTTGCTTGCTACACATTTGTTCTCTTTGCTGTCCAAAGCAAGTATTGGTCAACAAGTAAATCGTTATGAGAAGAAAAATACGCATAGATTAGCAGATTTTACTGCAATTTAATAAAATTGAAACAATTAACAGATGAAATGTTTATATGTATTTGAATAGGAGAAACGAAGGTGATTGAGATTGATGTATTTTCGTTACTCAAAATGTAAAGGTATGACAAAGGTAATTTCATTCATCAGTAGAAAAGGAGGGACAGGTAAAACGACCAATGCAATTAATTTAGCAACGATGTTACACAGCTTGGGCAACAAAGTGTTATTAGTTGAAACAGATACAAATTACACGTTAAATACTTTGCGTAAAATGGAATTGTTTAAGACTGGAGCGAAGGATGCGCAGTTGTTTCCAATTCACGCATCCGATGATGAGCAAATTGCACAAGATATTGATGGATTAAGAAAACAGGAATACGATTACATTATTTTAGATACAGCGGGTAAAACTACTGATTTGAATATCAAGAAAATATGTGTTTCAAGTAATTTGGTAATCATACCGACAAGTTTGTCTCAAAATGATTTATTGGTTACTTTTCAAACTGTAGAAGATTTGAAACCAGCGCGTGAATTGAATTCCACTTTGACTATTGCAATTTTACCTAACCGTATCCATGGGTCTACGAAAACAAAAACGATTACTTCAATTTTGAACGAATTAGATGCAACTATTTTAGATAATTTTGTGCCGTCTAAAAATTTATTTACACAATCAAGTACCATTTTGCCCGAAAAAGAGTATCTTGCTATAACGAAAGAAATATTATCTTTGGTTTAAAATTTGTACGTCAAATGGCTAAGAAAGGGAATACTCTCAACGATTTAACTAAATTTTTGGAAGCAGAAAAAAATGTTTTACCTACTGAAAACGTAGTGGAAGAACAAAACTATTTTCAAAAAGAACCAGTTTCCTTGGTTCAAGTTGCGATTGAGAAAGAGGAGGTTCCTGTATCAAAACCAGTAGAAGAAGGTGCGAAATTTGTTGATTCTGATGCTTTGCGTAAAACCTCTTTCGAAGAGGTGAACGAACTCATCAAAACGTTGGCGCTTGAAAATAAAATGAGTGTTCAACAGGTAATTACTACACTTTATATGCGTAGTGTATTGCCAAATTCTGTTACAAACATTGTCGATATTACAGCGAATATTCAAAAAAGCTACTCGATGTTCATGTCCGATTTCCAACGTAATTGGTGGAAGAGATAGTTGGGTTTTTAGATATTAGATGCTAGACATCAGACCTTAGACTTTTGTATGCCCGTCAGTCTGAGCGAAGTCGATGATAAGGGTATGTCTAGGCATCAGACAAAAGACTTATAGATTAAAACTGAAGACATAAAACCCCGTCAGTCTGAGCGAAGTCGAAGACAAGGGCGAAACATAGACAAAAGACAATTAGACAAAAGAAGAAAGATTGTTTCCAATAAAAATTAAGTCTTATGCCTTAAAGCGAAGCGGTCTTATTTCTATCTAAAACAATCCTTTGTTATTTACCTTTTTATCCGTTTCTATTTTTGTATTTTCATTCATTAAGTTTTTGTATCGTCCAAAACTGTATGATAAATTAACGCGAAAAACACGTGTGTCGTTTTTACTGCGTGTGTGGAAATTTAAGTTTGTGTTTTGAACCACCACGTTTGTTTCATTGGTGTTGAATGGGTCAGTAATAGAAAGGGAGGTTGTTAATTTATTCTTAAAGAAATCCTTACTAATTACAATTTCTGCATATTGAATAGGTTTTTCTACATAATATAATTGGTAATATCCTTTTGCAGTAATGTTGTAATTTAAGTTTAATTTAACTTTTTTAGGTAAGACAAAATGTGAGTTTACTCCATATGACCAAATTGGTTTGAAGCCAGTCTGAATTCCATTACCATTCAATGAGAAAAAGTTCGCGTTTGACCACAAATACAAATAGTTAATGTCATTTGGATTAACTGGTTTGGTAAAGTATTGCAGGCCTTCTTTAAACATTCCAAAAGGAATAGGTAGTGAACCAAAGAAACTCAACGTTTCTAGTTTGTTAAAGTTTATATTGGTTTGAGTTACAACAATTGAATTTGGTTGTGTTTCAAAAACGGTAATATTCTCATTGTTTGAATGGGTGTAGTCAACCGAGAATTGTAAATAATCAAAAGCACTAACCGTAAAGTTTAAATTGTTATACATATTTGGTTGTAAGTAGATATTTCCTTTATTAGCGAAATATTTATCGTAAAAATTGGAATTATTTGGGTCAAATAAAGTAGCGGAGGGAATACTGATTTTTTTAGAGTAACTTAAACTGGTATAAACAGAAGGGGTGAATTGATAGGTTACATATGCATTGGGAAAAATATTCGAAAGTTTGGAACTTAGGGTAGAAGCATATAAATTACTCGTTCTATCTACAGTGAAATATTCATAGCGTAATCCTGCTCCTAAATCAAAATTGCCTATATTCTTTTGTCCTTCTAAGTATAAAGCTGCGTTTCGTTCTGTATAGGCAAAGTCTAATTGTGTTTGGTAGTTGTTGTTGTAAAACAAATTGTCTGTTACGCTTCCTAAAAAATATCGTCCACGATTAGAACTATTTTCAATGTTGACTTTTCCACCAGTCGTTAAGTTGATCCAACTAAATGGTAGTGTGAAATCAAATTTCCCGTAGGATACATTTGAAATCGGATTGAAATTATATTTACTATAAGAAAGTGTATTGTTCTCGTTTTGTGTTGCATTCATTTGACTTTCTGTATTTGCATAGGATGAAAATACAGTAATATCTAAAGTGCGTTGTAAAGTATCGATATTTAAATGGTACTTAATAGCTGCTTCATGTGCACTACGTTCTGTTGGATTGTCTGATTTATTTTGATAGGAAATGGTACTGTTTTCATTGTTACTACCAAATTTCCCTATAGAATTAGAGTAACTGAATTGATAATTGAATAAGAGGTATGACTTTTTATTGATTCGAAAGCTAAATGAAGGTTTAACATAGGTTGACCTTGATAAATCTTGTAACTCAATTCCGGAGGTATAACTTCGCATTGGATTGAAATAGGTAAATTCTTTTAGTGCATTATTATTAAATGTACCTTCAGTGAAATTGTACCCAGTAAGTAGTTGCCAACTCACTTTTTTCTGTTTTCCGTTCAATACTAAGGATGGGGAAAGCTTATCGTTCATATTTCGACCATAATTCAGGTTAATTGTTCCTGATATCCATTTGGGAGTATTTCCTCGTGTAATAATGTCAATAATAGCTCCTTGTAGGTTCGCGTCGTAAGCAGCTCCTGGGTGTGGTATGATTTCGATTCGTTCAACAGAACTTGCAGGTAAACTTTTTAAATAACTTGAAAGCGTTGGACCACTTAGGTTACTAGGCATACCATCGAAATAAATTGTTGCACCCTTCCCTTTATAGGTCAAATCTCCATTTGGTGTTAAAAACATGCCAGGAAGTTTCACTAGAGCATCATATAAATTACTAATTGTAAGTATTTCATTATCTTTTACTTGTATCAAAACTTTATTGGCTTCCATGCGAATCATGTCACGTTTGATTCCTGTAATAGTAACTTCTTGAATTTGAGTTAACTGATTGGATTTAATAAGTGTACGCGTGATTGATATGCTATCTGGTGTTTGTTCTAGTGTCTGAAATGGAACTGTTTCTGGATAATATCCATCACTAGAAAGAATGATTTGAAATTTACCTGTTTGCTTTGGAATTGCAACAGATCCATTACATCCAGTGAAACGTATACTGTCCATGGTAACATAGTTTTCACCCTCTAATTTATTGATGTAAACAGTTGATTTTGAATTGTCCGTAGAGCAATCAATACCTGTTTTGTTGATTTTTACAGAAACAATTCTTGTCTGTCCAACTCCGAAAAACGGAATTAGTAATAGAATTAAATACTTCATATTATTTTGTTTTAGAAGAACTATGAAAACTTAAAGTGAATAATCAATTAAGTGATGGATTTTAGAAAGTCGCTATACTACCAATGGAACGCATCTTCTTTAAACCATTTTCCTTGACAACGCAATGTTTGTTCGATTACATCGCGTACACATCCTTTACCACCAAGAATAGGGGATTGGTAATGCGCAACGTGTTTGATTTCTACAACTGCATCTTGAGGACAAGTAGCAACACCTACTAGTTCCATTACTTTGTAGTCAGGTATATCGTCCCCCATGTATAGTGCTTGATGGTCTTCAAATTGATATTTTACTTTTGCTTGTTCGTACACGTCTACTTTGTTAGAAGAGCGTAAATACACTTCATGTACACCAATATCCACCAGGGATTTTTTTAATTCTTGGGATTCACCTCCGGTAATTATTAGTACTGTATAACCCATACGACGTGCATATTGAATTGCATAAGCATCTTTGGTGTTGATAGCACGTGCAAATTCGTTTTTTAATACAAATACTTCGCCATTTGTGAGTACACCATCAATATCAAAAATGAGGGTAGTAATAGCTGGGAGTTTTTCTTTGTAACTAAGCATGGTAGGTGTTTATTATGCTATTGGTCATAGCGAGGTAAATATTTTTTTCGTTTTCGTTTAACGCTTCTAAGTGCTGGTTGATCACTTGGGTGTCATTGCGTCGCGCAGGACCAGTTTGTATTTCTTTCGGAGAACTTGTTGTTATTTTACGTGCTGTTTCTTCGAATAAAGGAAGTAAGTTTTGCCAATCTAAGTTGTATTCTGCAAGATGTTGTTGTGCTAAATGTGCTAGGTGATTGGTGAAATTATTCAAAAGTACAGCAGCTATATGGTAGTGTTTACGATCCTCAGAACTTGTAATACTCACATTTTTACCAACAAGCGATGCCAATTCAAACAGTTCTTTTTCAAGTTCTTCATTACTGGATTCGATAAAGAATGGAACTGTTTTTAAGTTAATTAGGTGGTTTTTAGTGAATGTTTGTAATGGATAAAATACACCGATGTTTGAATGTGCTTTAAATGTATTTAATTGGATTGATCCTGACGTATAAGCAATTTTTTGGTTTTTAGGAAATAGATCTACCACATCTTGAATTGCATTGTCAGGAACACAAATCAGGATTAAGTCAGCATTAAAGGTTTCGACCAGGTTGTTATATAAGGTACTCTTCGTTGCTTCTGCTAAAGTTGTTCGATTATTTATTTCAGGGCTAAAAATTCCAATGTGTAAATCATCTATTGCAGATAAATGATGTGCAAAATTTGTAGCGACATTTCCTGAACCGATAATTGCAATTGAATTAAACGCCATGTTTATATATATTAATTTCCTTTGGTACAAATTTGCAAAAAAAATCCCCCTTTCAACTTGAAAGGGGGATTTTTTTATTTACCGTGGCATTGTTTGTATTTCTTACCACTGCCACACGGGCAAGGTTCATTGCGATTGATTTTAGGATCAGCAACTATTGGTTGACGTTTTTCAACTTCTTCAATAATTTCGGCATCTTCAATACCTGAATCTATTTGTGCTTTGTCGTAATGATTATCAACTACAGCCGCTCTATTCGTACTTTGAATACGTTCTACTTCAAAAGGAATATCCATTTTTAAAAGAGATTCAACGGTTTGTACGTTTAATCTTCCTAACATAGATTTGAATAATTCAAACGATTCTAATTTGTAGATAATCAATGGATCTTTTTGTTCATAGACAGCTTGTTGTACAGAAGTACGTAAGTCGTCCATTTCACGTAAATGTTCTTTCCATTCATCGTCAATTAAAGCCAATGTGATATTTCTTTCGAAAGCGGTAACGAGTGCTTGTCCACCTGTTTCATATCCTTCTTTTAAACTTACCACCATTTGCATTTCTTTTATTCCATCAGATAAAGGGAATAAAATGTTTTCGTACACATTCGTTGGATTTTCATACACCCCTTTGATTTGTGGGTATGCTTTCTGAATGATACGTTGGTTTTTGTGTTTGTAATGTTCTTCAACAGCATGGTAAACCTTCTCTGTAATGATTGTTTTATCTGTTGTTGAAAATTCTTCCAATGTTACTGGTGACTCAATTCCTAATACTCTGAATAATTCAAATTTAAAGTCTTCGTATTGGCTAGCAGTAGGGAAGTTGTATACAATTGTTTCAGCAACATCATAGAACATATTCGCTATGTCTAGACTCAAACGATCACCGAATAATGCGTTCTTACGTTTTTTATAAATTGCTTTACGTTGCGCACTCATTACATCATCGTATTCTAACAAACGCTTACGCATACCGAAGTTGTTTTCTTCTACTTTCTTCTGTGCACGCTCGATTGATTTAGATACCATACTGTGTGTGATAACTTCACCTTCTTTCAATCCCATACGATCCATGATTTTCGCAATACGCTCAGATCCGAACTTACGCATCAAATCATCTTCCAACGAAACAAAGAACTGAGAAGATCCTGGATCACCTTGACGACCAGCACGACCTCTTAACTGACGGTCAACACGACGTGAATCGTGACGTTCTGTACCAATAATTGCTAAACCACCAGCTTCTTTCACGCCTACGCCTAACTTGATATCCGTACCACGACCAGCCATGTTTGTTGCAATTGTTACAGCTCCTGCTTTACCAGCTTCGGCTACAATTTCCGCTTCTTTTTGGTGGTGTTTTGCATTCAATACTTGGTGTGTGATGCCACGCATTTTGAAAGAACGGCTCAGGAATTCAGAAATCTCTACGGTAGTTGTACCAACCAATACAGGTCTTCCTTCTTTCACTAAACGTTCCGTTTCATCGATAACAGCAGCAAATTTTTCACGTGCTGAACGATACACTAAGTCATTTAAATCTTTACGAGAAATTTCTCTATTAGAAGGAATTACAACAACATCTAATTTATAGATGTCCCAAAACTCTTTCGCTTCTGTTTCTGCTGTACCCGTCATACCCGCTAATTTGTGGTACATACGGAAGTAATTTTGTAAAGTAATTGTAGCATACGTTTGTGTTGCTGCTTCAATCGTTACATTTTCTTTTGCTTCAATCGCTTGGTGTAAACCGTCTGAATAACGACGTCCCTCCATGATACGACCCGTTTGCTCATCAACTATTTTCACTTTACCATCCATGATCACATATTCTACTTCTTTTTCAAAAAGTGTATATGCTTTCAATAATTGGTTAACAGAGTGAATACGCTCTGATTTGATACTAAATTCACGAATTAACGCATCTTTTTGATCAACCAATTGTTCCGGAGAAAGGTTTTCTTTTTCAAGTTTTGCAATTCCTCCTCCGATATCTGGAATAACATAGAAATCTGAATCGCCACCATCTGAGATAAGAGAGATTCCTTTTTCAGTTAATTCAATTGTATTGTTTTTTTCATCGATAACGAAGAATAATTCCTCATCGATTTTTTTCATCTGTTTACCTTGATCTTGCATGTAGTAGTTTTCTACTTTTTGCAAGTGAGCTTTAATTCCAGGTTCAGATAAGAATTTAATTAATGGTTTATTTTTTGGCAAACCACGGTGTGCTCTTAAAAGGGCAATTCCACCTTCATCTAATGCAGTTTTGATTTCTTTTTTATCATCTCCTGGTGCATTGATTACAGCCAATTGTTTCTTAGCTTCAACTAACACTTGATTGATATAAGTTCTTTGTGCTGCAACTAATTTTTCTACACGTGGTTTTAATTCGTGGAATTCGTGTTCATCTCCTTTTGGAGTTGGACCAGAAATAATTAAAGGCGTACGCGCATCATCAATTAAAACTGAATCGACCTCATCGACAATTGCGAAGTGGTGATTACGTTGAACTAAATCTTCTTTATTACTCGCCATATTATCACGCAAGTAATCGAAACCAAATTCGTTGTTCGTTCCAAAAGTAATATCTGCTAAATATGCATTTCTTCTTTCAGGTGAGTTAGGTCTGTGTTTATCAATACACTCAACTACAAGTCCGTGGAATTGATAAATAGGTCCCATCCATTCCGAGTCACGTTTCGCTAAGTAGTCATTTACTGTTACTACGTGAACACCTTTTCCTGAAAGTGCATTTAAGTATACAGGTAAGGTAGCCACTAACGTTTTACCTTCCCCTGTTTGCATCTCAGCAATGTTTCCTTTGTGTAATACAGCACCACCCATTAATTGAACATCGTAATGAACCATAGTCCATCTAACTGGAGTTCCAGCTGCAGTCCATTCATTAGCCCAAATTGCTTTGTCACCTGTGATAGTGATTCCATCTTTTTTGGATGCTAATTCTTTGTCGAAATCTTGTGCAGTAACTTCTAATTTTCCATTTTCTGCCCAACGTCTTGCTGTTTCTTTAATAACTGCAAAAGCATCAGGAAGGATAGTTAAAAGGATAGCTTCAATTGCTTCGTTAACTTCTTTATCTAAACCGTCTATTTTTTCAAAGATGCGTTCTTTTTCGTCAACAGATATAGCTAAGTCATTTGCTTTTTCTTTGAGAGTAGCAATTTCGTTTTCTAATTCTTTTGTTGCTTCGTGAATTTGCGCTTTAAATCCTGCAGTTTTTCCACGCAGTTGATCATCAGTTAAAGATTGAAATTCAGCAAAAAGTGCATTTGATTTATCAATAATCGGTTGGTATTCTTTTCTTTCTTTAGTTGATTTGTCGCCAAACAACGTTTTTAAAAGACTTGCTATCATAATGTTTAATTTATCAATCGTTGATTAATCTCGTATTTACCTTATTCGAAAATTTTAGCGTCAATCGCTTTGTTAACCTCTATTGAAAGTACTTTTCCATCCAATGTTAAACCATCCATAGAGATAGCCATTGTTTTTGGGAAATCAATTCCTTCGATAGTTTCGAAATTTCCATAAGTAAATGTTTCTTCACGTTCACCTTCTGTTTCAGTAGATTTGATTTTTTTGAAATTAACTACATCATAATAAGACATTGTTGTTTTCAATCCATCTGTATAGGAAAGTAGGTATGCATCAACACCATCAACTGTTTCAATTCCGATTAATTCGTATTTAAGGTTGTTTGCTTTTAAGTTAGCTTCTTCGAATAATCCAACAGTTTTCTTTTTCGCTTCAACTTCTTCTGCTTTGTATTCAGATTTTCCAGTTTGCATGTTTAATTCATATCCAGATTTTCCATTGAAAACTGATTTCTGAACTACATTGTTTTGGATTTCTAATGTAAAAGCTTCTTTGTTTGGTGCTTCAAAGTACATTTTCATCGTTAAAGGCATTGGAATCTGTGGTGCAGAAACTTCAATTGTTCTAGTAACTGATTTTACTTTTGCAATTTTCTTCAATGCTTTTTTCAAGTTTTCTGTTCCTGTAGCTTTTGTTAAATATTTTTCAATTAACTCATCTTTAGAAATAGTCGCTTTTTTACGCTCTACTACAACTTGTCCTAGTGCATCTAATTTTTCAATAGCACCATCAGAATCGAAACGTTTTAATTTATCTAGTATGTTTTCGTTACCAACCACAATGATATTAGCATTGGTAGCTGTTAAATACGTTTTAGCGATAGTCAATAGTTCTTCACGCGTAATTGCATCTAAACGTTTTAAATACGTTTGGTAGTAATCTTTTGGTAGGTTGTACTTAATGATGTTCAATGCAAAACGAGCAATTGTAAGTGGGTTTTCTAATGAACGTGCAAAATTTCCAGCTAACGAAGCTTTGATTGTTGTCAATTCTTCTTCTGTTACTAAATCTGTTTTGATACGATCTAATTCGAATAAAATTTGAGCAATCGCACTGTCACTGATTTCGTTTCTGAAGTTACCAGAGATAGAGTAGTAGCTACCTTCATCTGTTACACTCGCTTTAGAATAACATCCATAGGTGTATGCTTTGTCTTCACGTAAATTTTGAGTCAAACGCGCACCAAAACCTCCACCACCGAAAATTCCGTTTAATACATTTAATGCTAATTGGTCTTTGCTACCAGCGCGAATATGCATTGGGAAAGCAACGGTAATTACAGATTGAACTGCATTCGGTTTGTTAACAAATATAACTCTGTTTCCATCGTGGAAAAATCCATCACCGTGGTTCATAGTTAATTTGTCACCACCTTGCCAAGTTCCAAAGTATTGATCGAATAATTTAGTTACTTGCTCTTTTGTGATATCACCAACTACAACTAAATAACTACCTTTTGGTGTAAACAAAAACTTGAAGTATTGCATTACGTCATCACGCGTAATATTTTTAATTGTTTCTTCCGTTGCAATCTCTCCATATGGGTGATTGTTTGGGAAGTTAGCACGCGCTTCAGCTTTGGAAGCCATACTTGTTGGTTGTGATTTAGCAGAAAGAATATCAGATTCTTTACGTTTTTTAACACGATTGAATTCAGATTCTGGAAAGTTAGCGTGTAATAAGACATCACTCATTAAATCCAATCCTTTATTCATATGTTTAGTCAAACATTGAAGTGAAATAGAATTTGCATCTGTACTCAATGAAGCACCGATATAATCAATTTCTTGATCTAATTGATCTTTGGTTCTTTTTTCAGTACCTGATAGCATTAATTCACCTGCCAATTCACCTAAACCTGTTTTTGGACCTTCTAAAATTGAGTTAGAACCAATTTCTAAGTAGAAAGAAACTTTAGGTAATTTATGGTTTTCAGAAAGAATTACGGTAACACCGTTTGGAAGTGTAAATACATCCGACTCTTTGATGTTGATAACAGGTGCAACTCCTCCTTTTGGACGATTAGAACGATCTAATTGCGCAAAAAGGGCACTATTAACACAAAGTAATATTAGGAAAAATAATTTCTTTTGCATGCGAATTAATTTGAAGATTTTGGTAAATAAAACAATACTACGCGTGCATTTTTAGTGTAATATTTTTTAGCAACACGTTGGATATCTTCTCTTGTTACAGATAAATAAGCATCCAATTGTTTGTTGATAAGACTTGTGTTTTTACGGTACATATAGTTATCCGCTAAGTTTTCAGCGATACCAGCAACAGAACTATTCGTAGAAACGATGTCGTTTTCGTATTGGTTAAGTACTTTTTCAAGTTCTTCTTTGGAAACTAATTCGTTTTGGATTAATTCAATTTCTTGATCCATAGAAGCCAATAATGTTTTAACATCAACACCGTTAGCACCAATAGCAGCAGCAATAGCTAATCCTGGGTCTTCTGATGGTAAACCAAAAGAGAAAGCTGTAACCGCTTGTTCTTTTTTCTCAACCAACGCTTTGTTCATACGTGAACTCGCGCTTCCAGATAGAATCGTGTTTAATACTTCAACAGCTGCATAGTCTTTGTGGTTTTGTTCTGGTGAACGGTAACCGATAAATACAGCAGGTAATTGAATGTTGTCATATACTGTATCGATGAACTCTTGTTTTAATGGTTCTTCAACAACGCGTGTTGTAGGAATAAGAGTTGGGATAGCAGTATACTTTTGAATTGCTTTTACTGCTGCAGGATTTTTTGAAAGGAAAAAATCTTTACTGTCAAAAATTGCTTTTTTAACACCATATTTTGTTTCAAATGCTTCCTCAGAAATATTTTCAAAATCACGGTATAAGTTGATTGCTTGTCCTTTTGGAACAGAACCAAAATATTTGTTGATTAACTCTTTCGTTTGTTTGATGTTGATATCACCAGCGATAGAAATAACAGCATTACTCGGAACGTAGAACGTTTTGTAGAAATTAACATAATCCTCTTCTTGCGCTGCATCTAAGTGTTCCATACTTCCGATTGGAACCCAGTTGTAAGGGTGTTTCGTAAATACCTTACTACACATAGTAGGTAAGAACGTAGCATACGGTTGGTTGTCTACACGTTGTCTTTTCTCTTCTTTAACAACTTGGCGTTGAGTTTCAATACCTTCTTTGTCAACACGTGCATGCAATAAACGCTCACTTTCTAACCATAAACCTAATTCCAATTGATTGGAAGGAAGGATTTCGTAGTAGTACGTTCTATCTTGCGAAGTGTTGGCATTTAATGTACCACCATTTTTTTCAACGATTTGCGCGTATTCACCTCTTTTGATGTTTTTAGAACCTTCAAAAAGTAAGTGTTCGAAGAAGTGAGCAAAACCTGTTCTGTCTGATTTTTCATTTTTTGAACCTACATGGTACATAATAGATACAGCAGCGATTGGAACTGAGTGTTCTTCATGTAAAATAACGTGTAATCCGTTTGGTAAATCGTATTCTACAAATTCAATCTTGCGCTGTTGAGACCACGAACTTCCTGCGATAAGCAGTGCTGTCATGGCAACAAAGTGTTTTTTCATATGAATTATTTAAATATAAAATGTGTAGTGAATTTCTTCACGACCCCAAATATACATATTAAGATTTAGTTCCTTATGCTAAGAATTTGTTAATTTACACTAATTTG